>JANOAD010000232.1:0-1945 GCA_031410955.1 Novosphingobium sp.
GGCGATGGACCCGAAGAAGATGATCGGTTTTGCAGCCGCTGCGGGAGCGATTATGTTTACGGTGCTGGCGTTAGGAACGGGGCTGACCGGGAACTCCACCCTTCCCCCGGTCAAACCCAAGCCCGCGCTCGAGCCCGCGCAATATGATCCGGCAACGGTCATAGCACCGACGCTGGCGGGTGCGGCGACCGATCCCAATGCACCGATTCCGGTGGGCGCGCCAATCGTTCCCGCGATCGGTGCCGGGCCTGCGCCGTCACAGATTCCGCCCGCTGCCGCACAGCAAGCCCGCCAGCCTTCACCAGCCGAAGCGCTGCGCGAGGCCGCGCGGCGGTCTTCGCTGATTGCCTATGGCGGCGAACGCGACAGTGGCAGCGCGGGCGTTCGCACCAGCGACAACGGCGGCGCGGCTAATACCGGACGCCAGCCATTGTCTCCAGCCACCAATCTCGACACGCTGCGCCAGGCATCGGTAATTGGACAGGCGCAAGCCCGTGCGCTGCCTGATCGCAATTTCCTGATCACGGCAGGCAGCTTCATTCCTTGCGTCCTGCAAACCGCAATGGACTCAAGCCAGCCCGGCTATGTGAGCTGCATCGTTCCACGCAACGTCTATTCCGACAATGGCCGGGTCGTACTAATGGAAAAAGGCACGAAGATCGTTGGCGAATATCAAGGCGGGCTCAATCGCGGCCAATACCGGCTGTTCGTTTTGTGGACCCGCGCCGTTACCCCGCGCGGCATCGCGATAGATGTCTCTTCGCCGGCAACCGATGCGCTGGGGCGCGGCGGTGTGGACGGGCGCGTCAACAATTTCTTTTGGCAGCGTTTCGGCACAGCCCTGCTCTTCAGTCTGGTCGAAGACGCAGCCACAGTGGGCACGGAAGCTGTCGGCAGCAGCGCTTCCAATACCACCCGCGTTCCTTCCGACGCGGCTTCAACGATCCTGCAACAGAATGGCCAGATCAAACCGGTGCTGCGCAAAAATCAAGGTGAGGATGTCGGCATCACCGTTGCCCAGGATTTCGACTTCTCGACCGTTTACGGCCTCAGTCTCAAATAATGGAAGTGCTGGGCAAATAATGGCCGCGCCGGGCAAAAACACCGCTGTCCTCGACAGCGTGACTGCGCCCTTGCGCAAGTATCTTGATGACGAGCGCGTCACCGAACTGGTCATCAACCGCCCCGGCGAAGTCGGCATTGAACGCCGTGGTGGCTGGACATGGGAAAACGAACCCAGCCTCGATTTCAAGAATCTGATGGCGCTAGCAACGGCGGCAGCAGCATTCACCAGCCAAGACATTACCCGCGAAAACCCGATTGTCTCGACCATCTTTCCGACCGGCGAACGGGTGCAAATCATCGTGCCACCTGTCGTCCCCGATGAAACAGTGTCGATCACTGTGCGCAAGCCCTCGACGGTGACGATGACGCTGGCGGATTTTGAGGCAGCGGGCTTGTTCAAGGATACGCGCATCGCCGAGAAAAAGGTGACACCTGGCGAACTCGACCTGCTCGCCCTGCTCCGTGCTGGCCGCCACGTCGAATTCTTCGACCGCGCGGTGAAGGCCAGGCTCAACATCCTGATCTCCGGTGCAACCGGGTCGGGCAAGACCACGCTTTCCAAGGGGTTGATCCAGTTGATCCCGCCCGAAGAACGGTTGCTGACGATCGAGGACACCCGCGAACTGATCGTCCCGCACAAGAATGTCGTCCACATGCTCTATGCCAAGGACGGCCAGGGCACGGCGAACGTCACCGCCAAGCATTTGCTCGAGAGCGCGCTCCGAATGCGGCCTGACCGCATCTTGCTCCAGGAACTGCGCGACGGGACGGCATTCTTTTACTTGCGCAATGTGAACTCGGGCCATCCAGGTTCGATCACAACAATCCACGCGGACTCGGCCGAGCTGGCGTTCGAGCAACTGACCTTGCTGGTCAAGGA
>JANOAD010000233.1:0-3218 GCA_031410955.1 Novosphingobium sp.
GCCGCGCGCCATGGGGCTGTTCCTCGACAAGTGGCTGGTGCGCTACCGCAAGCACGGCCGCTTTGCGAACCGCGCGCAGGCCTAGGCGTTGTTGTCCCGCTTACGCGGGAGCAACACCGGCCCGCTCCCCCGGCCCAAACACCCACAGGGTGCCAATAATGGGTGGTTGGGCCGGGGCAGCGGGCCGGTGTTGCAAGCCAATCGCGGATGCGATTGGCGCACCCAACCAACTAGGCGTTTACATCCGCATAGTGGCTGGGCGGCTGGATCACCTCCATCCGCTCAGCGAGGAGCGGGCGGAAGCTGGGCGGCTTTTGAACACCGCGTACCAGCCCGCGGCCTGCTCGTGCCCGGCCCAGTCGAGCCCGCCGAGATAGTCCGCCACCGAGATCTGCGCCGCGGCGGCCAGATCAGCCAGGCTCATCGTCGCGCCCGCCAGCCACGGGCGGTGATCGATCAGGTGGTCGATGTAATAGAGGTGCTCGTGCGCCAGCTTCATCGCCTCGCGCAGCACCCGGCTATCGGGTGACTGGCGATAGACCAACCGCTTCTTCATCCGCTCGTGAAGCAACGGCGCGGTCACGTCGCCGAAGAAGTTTTCATCGAATAGCGCGACCAACCGGCGAATCTCGGCGCGGCCGGCGGCGGTGCCGTTGATCAGGGGCAGCTTGTCGACCGTTTCCTCGAAATACTCGCAGATCGCCCGGCTATCGACCAGCGTCAGCCCCTTGGCGGGATCGTGCAGCACCGGGGTGCGGCCGGCGGGGTTGAGCGCGTAGAATTCGTCGCGGCCCTCCCACGGGTTCTCGCGCCACAGCTCGTAAGCCACGCCCTTCTCGCTCATCAGCAGGCGGACCTTGCGGCTGAACGGGCACAGGGGGAATTGGTAAAGCTGCCACATCTCCCGGTGCCATGCCCGGTGCCGAGTCGCCCTTCAACCCGTAAGCAGCCGCCGCGAGGTTCTTTTCAGGTGGAAAACTCGATCCGCGTCGTGCGGCCGAGCGCAGCGCCGAGCCGGGCTAGCCGCCGTTCCAGCACCGCATCGATCAGCGCCGCCACCGGTTTGGGCGGGGCGAGCACCAATGCACCATCTGCCGCCTGCGTCAGCGGCACCTGTCGCAGCGCCAGCGGCGTACCCCCGCTGAGCCGGTGTGCGAGCCTTAGCGCAAATCCCCAGGCGCGGGCGCGGTCGAGCCGCTCGGCCGGGGCAAGCCGCGCCAGGATCGATGGCGGCGCGTCGGGCGGCCCGCCCAGCCCCACATGCAGCGCCATTGCCATCACGGCGCGATCTGCCGCGTTGACCCCGATCCAGTTGCCGTGAAGCGCGATGTCCTCGCCCGCCACGGCTCGGAAATCGGGATCGGAAGCCCAGCTCGTGCCCGCGATCAGGCAGGCCGCGTGGCGCAGGCGGCGTTCATTGGGTGGGTCGGCGGCAAAGGCGGCGTCGCCCCAAGCGAGCAGCGCCTCGGCATGGCCCGCGACCGCCTGCTGTCCCGTAAGCGCGTGGCGGATCCCTTCGATCAACGGGTCGAGTTGGCGCAGCTTCGGGTCGAGCGCCTGGTAAAGCAGTCCCTCGCGCAGCCCATGGGCGGAAATGATTACCTCGCTCGGCTCGGTCACGCTGACCAGCGCGGCGAGCAGTGCGGCGGCATCGTCGAGCTGGAGCGCGCGCGCCGCCTTGACCCCCGGCACCGCGGCAAGCTCGGCGCTGGTCAACGCGCGGACCTGCGCTTTCAAGTCGCGCGCGTCGTCGGCCGAGAAGCAATAGTCGCCCAGCACCGGCAGCGGGAACTGGCTGCGCATCATGTGGACCCGGGCGAGCGCACGCCACGCCCCGCCGACCAGATACAGCGGCTGGCCGTTGACTCCGGCCAGCCAGCCATGCGGCTCAACCGCCTTGCGCAGCGCCTTGCGCAATTGTCCGCGTCCGCCGGAGCGGATCGCCGCAACCCGCATCGCGCCAAGCGGCAGCGAGACCTTTTCGTGCACTTCACCGGCGCCGACCCTGACCAATTCCAGGCTGCCTCCGCCCATGTCAGCGACCAGCCCCAGAGCTTGCGGATGAGCCGAGATCACGCCCAGTCCCGAGGCTTCGGCTTCATCGTCGCCGCTCAGCAGTTCGGCGGGGAGGCCAAGCTTGCGTACTGCTTTCAAGAAATTCGCCCCATCGCTCGCCTCGCGCACCGCGGCGGTAGCGACTACCTTGACCCAGCCGGGTTTCATCAGCTTGATCAGCGCGGCGAACCGCGCGAGCCCGGCAAGGGCATTTTGCGCGCTCTCGGGATCGAGCCGCCCTGCGGCGACAACCCCCCGCCCGAGACCGGCCATCAGCTTTTCGTTGAACAGCAACGAAGGCGCGCGCAGCGGACCGCCGAAGACGACAAGCCTGATCGAGTTGGACCCGATATCGACGATAGCCTGGCGCGGGTCCTTCATGGCATCCGCGCTTTAGGCGAGGCGGCGCGGCGTTGCCAGCGCCAATCAGCGCTGCCCGGGCGCGAATTCCGGTGCGACAGCAGCAAATTGCGGCAAGCAAGCGGCATATTCGCGGTCAAGCGCGGCGGCAGGATCGGGAGACTTGGCCAGACCATCCTGCAGGACGCCGAGCCGCGTCAGGAAATAGGCCTCGATCGTTTCGAGCGTGACCGCCTTGGCATCGAGCGTCCGCGCCCCTGTGCGCACGAAGAACTCGCGCCCGGATTTGGCCATGGCAGGAAATCGGCCAGCCCCAGCCGTGCCGTTGTTCTGTTGCCGGGTCACCTCGCCAAACACCAGGGCGCAATGGACCTGATCGTCAAGCGCGGGGAGCTTGGGCGCGGCCAAAGCAGCGGAACCGGCGGCGGCAGTGCCGAGCGCGGCGATGAACAGGAGGGCACCGAATTTTATCATGGTTGGGGTTCTAGCGCCGCGCAAATGAACCGCAACTGTCGCGCGCGATTGACCGTCAGTGCTACCGGCGTACAAGTAGCGCATCGAAACCAAACAAGCAGGAGAGAGTCCCCGTGTACAGCCACAATATGGTCGGCACCAACGATGTCGCCAAGTCGAAGAAATTCTACGATGCCACCTTCCAGGCCATGGGCGGCAAGGAAGCCATCCAGGACGACAAGGGTCGCCTGATCTACATGCACAACGGCGGCATCTTCATCGTCACCCCGCCGATCGATGGCCAACCCGCCACTGCCGGCAATGGTTGCACGATCGGGTTTGGGATGGAA
>JANOAD010000234.1:0-1761 GCA_031410955.1 Novosphingobium sp.
CCAGCACCTGCAAGCCGAGCCGCGCGTGCCAGAACACCGAAATCACGAACAGGCCGACCAGCGAGGCGGCTAGCGGCGCGTGCAGCCAGCCGCGCACCGACTGGAAGCTGTGGTCGTTCAGCTTGACCAGACCGAACAGCAGGTACAGCCCGCCGAGCAGGTTGCCGATCGCGGTGTAGCGCTGCAGCAGCCAGTGGTGCGTCCCCGCATGCGCCGATCCCAGCGCGCGGACCCTGCCGAGTTCGGTTCCGTTACCCATTGTCTCTTGTCCTCAGCGCAGCAGCAGGAAGGTCCACACGCCCAGCGTCGCGGCGAGCGCGATCATCGGGGTGAGGACGGCCCAGGTATTGTTGGTCTTGAGTTCGTAACCGGCGCCGGTGTCGAGCAGGAAGTGCCGGATGCCCGAAGCCGCGTGGCTCAGGAACGACCAGGTCAGCCCGATCAGCACGACCTTGCCGTACCACGTGCCGGCGTGGCCCGAGAATGTTTCGTAAGCCACTGGCCCCGCAGCCACCGCGTAAAGCCACCACAGCAGCACCGGCAAACCGACCAGCGCCATCCCGTCGCCGGTCACGCGGTGGAGGATCGAGACGAACATCGCCGGACCCCAGCGCCAGATCGAGAGGTGCGGCGATAGTGGGCGGTTGCTTGATTGGGCCATGCGGCAAGGAACCCCTGGAAACTAGGTTAGGACGCGGCGCCCCGTTCACGCCTTTCCCATAATCAAAACGCCGTGCCGTGCAAGCGGCGGCTTGGCGGGCGCGCGCGCAAGTCCTAGAGCCGGCTCGATGACCATGCCACCTGCACCTTCGACCACTGCGCTCACCGCTCTTGTCACCGGCTCCTCGCGCGGGATCGGCGCGGCTATTGCCGGGGCGCTGCGGGCGCGCGGCGTTACCGTGATTGGCCACGCCAGCCGCGAAGGCGATGTGCACACGATTTCCGCCGATCTCGCCGATCCCGCCGCACCTGCCGCTTTGTGGGAAGAGGCCCTCGCCCGCTCGCCGCACGGACGGATCGACGTGCTGGTCAACAACGCGGGCAAGTTCGCCGCCAACCCGCTCGATGCTTCGGACATTTCGTGGCTCGACCAGTGGGAGGATACGCTGCGGATCAACTTGACCGCGGCGGCCGAACTGTCGCGCTTTGCGGTGAAGCACTGGCTCGCGGGTGGCAGCGGCGGCCGCGTGGTCCATATCGCCAGCCGGGCAGCCTATCGCGGCGATTCGCCCGATCACTGGCACTATGCCGCGGCCAAAGGGGGCATGATCGCGATGCACAAGACCATCGCCCGGCACTATGCGGTCCACGGCGTGCTGAGCTATGCGATCTGCCCCGGCTTCACCGATACGGCGATGGCCGGGGACTATCTCGCCAGTCGCGGCGGCGCGGCGCTGCTCGCGGATATTCCATTGGGCCGGGTTGCCACGCCCGAGGAGATCGCGACGATGGCGGTGTTCTGCGCGCTCGATGCGCCGCCGAGCATGACCGGCGCGGTGCTGGATGCGAATGGAGCGAGTTATGTTCGGTAAAATTGCACTTGCCAGTCTGGGTCTGTTGATGCTGGGCGCCGCCCCTGCGCCAGCCGAACGCCCCGCCGCCAGCCGCAACATCGCCGCTGCCTGCGGTCCCGATGGAGGCATGGCCGATTGGGTCAAGCCGGCGCCGCCCGCACACATTCACGGGCGGAGCTGGTACGTCGGCACTTGCGGCATCACTTCCGTGCTGATCGAAACCTCCGCCGGTCTGGTCCTGATCGAC
>JANOAD010000235.1:0-1693 GCA_031410955.1 Novosphingobium sp.
GCCCGCTCAAGTGGGTAATCATGCTTGCGCCGCTCGGCTTTGTCTTCGCGATCAGTGGCGGCGCAAACCGCTTCGCCACCAGCACTCTGCAAGCGCTGTTCTGGGCGTTCTGCGCGGTCATGGGCCTGTCGATGTCGACGATTTTCCTGGTCTATACCGGGGCTTCGATCGCCGGCACCTTCTTCGCCACCGCGGGCGCATTCGCGGGGCTGAGCCTCTACGGCTATACCACCAAGCGCAGCCTTTCGGGGATCGGCAGTTTCCTGATCATGGGCGTAGTCGGGCTGCTGATTGCCTCGGTGATCAACCTGTTCCTGAAATCGCCGGGGCTGTACTGGGCAATCAGCTCCCTCGGCGTGCTGATTTTCGCGGGCCTCACTGCCTACGACACGCAGAAGCTCAAGGAGCAATATGCCTACGTTCGCGGGACCGATTTCGCGGGCAAGGCGGTAGTGCTTGGCGCGCTCAACCTCTATCTGGACTTCATCAACATGTTCCAGTTCCTGCTGAGCTTCCTGGGCGACCGCCGCTAATTCAGCAACCCAAGGCAAAACATCCTGCCCGACGCGCTATCCGGCGCGTCGGGCATTTCTTTTGGCCGAAGATGCCGATAGGGATGCGCTTCATCGCGGGGCAAGCTAGGCGCTGGCATTAAGCGACGACACAAAAGGATACGGGAAGCGATGGCAGGTTCGATCAGGCAGCAGGTACGGCTCGGCAGCGTGATCGTGCTGCTCAGTGCGATGACGGCCTGTGCGCCGCCACCGCCTCCGCCCCCGCCTCCTCCGCCACCCCCGCCACCTCCGGTTGCGATTGTCATTCCGCCGCGGCCTTATCCGCCGCTCGGCGCTTCGCCTTTGTCGGTGATCCCACCGCTCGGTCTGACTGGCGTGCGCCAGACGATCAACACCGGGATCAGCTCGGCGCAGACCACCTGGAACCTGCGTTCGGCCTTCAACGTCGCCGCGCTGAATTGCCTCAAGCCCGAACACACCGAGATTCTCGGGGCCTACAAGACCTATCTCAAGGTTAATGCCAAGGGCCTCAAGGCGGCCAACAAGGCGGTCGATAGCGAGTTCAAGGGGCGCTATGGCGCGGCGTTCATCAAGCCGCGCGAAGCGTATATGACGCAGGTCTACAATTACTTCGCCTTCCCGCCGACCTTGCCCAACTTCTGCGACGCCGCGCTGCTGATGGCGCGGGAATCGCTGCTGGTGAAGCCGGCCGATCTGGGAACCTTCTCGGCCGCGCAGATGCCCCGGTTCGAGCTGGTGTTCGAGCAGTTTTACCGCGCCTATGAGCAATACCGCACCGATGCCGCGCTGTGGGATGCGCGCTATCAGCCGATGCTGACCCCCGCACCGACCTATACGCCCAACCCGGTGCTGGTTCCGACCGGCCCAGTCATTGGGCCGCCCGTCGGGCCGACCGTGGCTCCCAGTCCGCTGCCGACCCCGGCCACTACTGGGCGCTGATTTTGCTTTGAGGCGGCAAGGCGGTTCGCTAAGGGAGCCGCTCGCGCGGGCAGTTCGCTGTCCGCACTCGCACTGGAACGGGGCCGTAGCTCAGATGGGAGAGCGCGTCGTTCGCAATGACGAGGTCAGGGGTTCGATCCCCCTCGGCTCCACCAGTGCCCTGCAATTCGCCACATCCCGGCCTGCAAATGGCAACCTTCTGCGCTTCCGGTGCTCAC
>JANOAD010000236.1:0-6676 GCA_031410955.1 Novosphingobium sp.
GGCGATGGCAGCCGCGGCGCGATCCGCCAGGGCATGCTCGAGGCCTCGAACGTCAACGTGGTCGAGGAGCTGGTCGACATGATCGAATGCCAGCGCGCCTACGAGATCAATTCCAAGATGATCAGCGCGGTCGACGAGATGCTCAAGAACGCGAACCAGACGCTGTGAGGATATGATGATTACCACCAAACACCCGCTCATGCTGAGCCTGTCGAAGCACACGCGCAGCAGAAGCCCCAAGTCCGACGCTCAGCGCGCGGCCTTCGACAGGCTCAGGCTGAGCGGGGCTTGGGTATTGTGCTTGCCGGCCTTTATGATCGCCAACCCCGCTCACGCCGGCCCCAAGCCCAAACCCGGCTTCGAGGCTGCATTACCGCTGCCCGCACCGGCCCCGAAGATTGCCGACGGCGGCATCTTCAACGCCGCCAATGGCTATGCCGCGCTGACCGACGGGCACCGCGCGCGCGCGGTCGGCGATCCGATCACGATTCAGCTGGTCGAAAACACCGCGACTTCGAAAACCCAGGGCTCGAAAAGCGCCAAGAGCGGCGGGTTCGGGATCACCCCGCCAACCACCGGTCCACTCAGCTTCATCAAGCCCACCAGCCTTAACATGGCCGGGACCACGTCGTTCAAGGGAGACGGTAGCGCCTCGCAGCAAAGCACGCTGGGCGGCGAGGTTTCGGTCACGATTATTGCGGTGCGCTCGAATGGCACCGCGCAGGTCAAGGGGGAAAAGCGCTTGTTGCTGAGCCAGGGCGAGGAATGGGTGCAAGTCTCGGGGATCGTGCGGCTCGCCGATCTCGACGCGGACAATCGTATCCAGTCGACCCGGGTGGCCGATGCGCACATCGAATATGCCGGCAACGGCCCGGTCAGCCGCGCCAGCCGCGCGGGCTGGCTGTCGAAGTTCTTCAACCTGATCAGTCCGTTTTGAGGGGGCGCAAGATGACAACCGTAACGCGCCGCCCATACTTCGACAGGCTCAGCATGAGCGGGGAGAGGTCTTCGCCTAAGGCCCAAAATCCGCTCAGCCTGAGCCTGTCGAAGGCCGCGCGCTGGTTGATGGTCTTGACGATGCTGCTTGGCGCAGTGACCCCCGCGCACGCCGAACGGCTGCGTGACCTCGGCAAGTTCCAGGGCGTGCGCACCAACCAGCTGACCGGTTACGGCGTGGTCGTGGGCCTCTCGGGCACCGGTGACGACAGCCTCGAATACGTGACACAAGCGATGCACGGGGTTTCGGGCCGGGTCGGGGTACAGCTACCTCCGGGGATCAACCCCGCGCTGAAAAACGCCGCGGCGGTGATCATTACCGCCGACCTGCCGGCCTTCGCCAAGCCCGGCCAGCGCATCGATGTGACCGTCTCCGCCATGGGCAAGGCCAAGAGCCTGCGCGGCGGAGCCTTGATCATGGCCCCGCTCTACGGCGCAGATGGCCAGATCTATGCGATGGCGCAGGGCAACCTGGCGGTCGGCGGGCTCGGCATCTCCGGCGCTGACGGATCAAAGCTCACCGTCAACGTTCCGACCGTGGGGCGGATCGCCGACGGCGCCAGCGTCGAGCGCACTGTTGCGACCGGGTTCGATGCGGGCGACGTATTGCAGTGGAACCTCTACCAGTCCGACTTTCTCACCGCGACGCGGATCCGTGACACGGTCAACCAGCGCTGGCCCGGCACCGCGACCATCGCCGACGGCATGACCCTGTCGCTGCGCCTGCCGCTCGCCGCCAACGACCGCGCCAGCCGGATGGCCGAGATCGAGATGATCGAGGTGTCCCCGGCCGAAAGCCCGGCCAAGGTGGTGGTCAACAGCCGCACCGGCACCGTGGTGATCAACTCCGCGGTCAAGCTTTACCCGGCGGCGATCAGCCACGGCAAGCTGACCGTGCGGATCGACGAGAGCCCGCAGGTGATCCAGCCCGCCCCGCTCAGCCGCGGCCAGACCGCGGTGCAGCAGGACAGCAAACTCACCGCCGACGAAGACGCGCATCACGTGGTGCTGTTCAAGCCGGGCGCTTCGCTGGCCAAGCTGGTCGATGCGCTCAACCTGCTCGGGGTGACCCCGTCGGACCTGGTCGCGATCCTCGAAGCACTCAAGGAAGCCGGTGCGCTCAAGGCCGAGATCGAGGTGATATGAGCCCGCTCTCCGTCCCCTTGCTGGCGACCGGTTCGCTCAGCGCCAGTCACGGCGCGCCCCGCGCCCAGCTCGCCCATGCGGCCAAGCAGTTCGAGGCGATCTTCGTCCGCCAGATGCTCGCCGCCGCGCGCAAGACCCAGTTCGGCGGAGACATGCTTGGCAGCGAAGGCCTGCAGACGTTCCGCGCGATGCAGGACGAACACTTCGCCGATATTGCCTCCAATACGGGGGCATTCGGTCTTGCGAAGATGATCGAGACGCAGCTTAGCGCACAACTATCCCCTTCCCGTTCGCGGGTGGGGACGGGGGAGGATTCGCCAAGCGGCCCCGCGAAGCAGGTCCTCCCCCAACCCGGCGTGGAGGCTTAAGCCATGGCCTCCGACCTGCTCAACATCGCCGCGAGCGGGGTGCGCGCCGCGCGTGCGGCGCTTGACGTGACCAGCCAGAACATCGCCAATTCCGGAACCGAAGGCTATGTCCGGCGCTCGATCCGGCTGAGCGAAGTGGCGGGCGCGGGCGGCTACGCACGAGTCGGCGACCTCACCTTGTCGGGGGTCAAGGTCGACGGGCTGAGCCGCAATGCCGATAGTTTCCGCCAGGCCGAAGCGCGCCGCACCAGCAGCGATGCCAGGCGCGCGGGCGGCGAGTTGCAGGCCTATCAGAATGTCGAAGCCGCGCTCGAACAGTCGCAGCTCTACCCGGCACTGACTGCGTTCGAGAGCTCGCTGCAGCGGCTGGCGACCGATCCGGTCGATCCGTCGCTGCGCAGCGCGGTGCTGGAAAGCGCGCGGACTTTGACGCGCACCTTCACCATCGCGAACCAGGGTCTCGATACGGTCGTCTCGGGACTGCAGTTTGAGGCGGGCGACGGGGTTCGCCAAGTCAACCTGCTCGCCCAGCAGCTCGCCCGGGTCAATGTCCAGCTGGTCCGCACCGCGCCGGGGACCAGCGATCAGGTCGCCTTGCTCGACCAGCGCGACAGTCTCCTTAAAGGGCTGTCGAACTATGTCGACGTGACCGCCACCTTCGCGCCCGACCAGTCGGTCGAGGTGCGGATCGGCGGCGCAGCCGGGCCGCAGTTGGTCAGCGGCAATGTGTCCACGCCGTTCGCCATGGCCACCGCCGCCGATGGCACGCTGTCCTTTACCCTGGGCGCCAGTGCGGTCAGCCCGGCCTCGGGCTCGCTCGCCGCGGCCACACAGGGCCTGGTCATGGTCCGCGATACGTATAACCAGCTGAACGGCGTCGCCGCCGCGCTAATCGCCGCGGCCAACGGTGCGCAGGCCAGCGGCGCAGCGCTCGACGGTACGGCGGGAGGGCCGCTCTTTTCGGGCAGCGATGCCGCGACCATCGGTCTCGCCCTCACCTCGGGCGCGGGGCTTGCCACGGCACCGGCCGGGGCGGGCGCGGGCAGCCGCGATCCCGCCGGGCTCAACGCCTTGCGGAACGCGCTCACCAGCGCAGGCATCGAAGGACAGGTGGGCGGTCTGCTGTTCGATGTGTCCAGCGCCACCCAGGGCCGCAAGCTGACCAGCGATGCGTTGGGCAGCATCGCCAACGCGGCCAAGCTCGCCCTCGACAGCCAGGCCGGGGTCAACCTCGACGAGGAGGCGGTCAATCTGATCAAGTATCAGCAGGCGTTCCAAGCCTGCGGCAAGGCGATCCAGATCGCCAGCAACCTATTCGATACCCTGCTGGCAATTCGATAGGAGCCCCCCGATGACCAATGTCAGCACCAGCGCGTTCTATGATCGCAGCAATTCCGATCTGGCCGCGCTGCGTTCCCGCGCCGATGCCTTGCAGGCCTCGATCAGCAGCGGGCAGAAGCTCGGCTCGCCGTCGGACGATCCGGTTGCAGCAGCGCGGGTCCGTTCGCTGAGCCGGCTCGATACCTTTTCTGCGGTCGACACCAGTGTCGCCGAGCGCGCCAGCAGCGACCTTATGCTGACCGATCAGGCGCTGAGCCAGTTCAGCAACATCGTGATCAGGGTCAAGGAACTGGCAACCCAGGCCGCGAACGGGGTCCTCACCCCCACCCAGCGCGCAGGGATTGCGACCGAGCTCGACCAGATCGGCAGCGAGATGGCGGGGCTTGCCAACACCCGCGATTCGGCCGGGCATGCGCTGTTCGGCGGGGATACGGCCGGCAATGCCTACAGCTTCGATGCCGCCGGCAACCCGACCTATATCGGCACCGCCACCGCCAGCGACCTGCCGCTGGGCGACGGGCAGACCGTGACCCGCGGGTTGACCGGCCCCGAATTCCTCAATTTCACCACTGCCAGCGGCGCGACCAATCTGTTCGCCGTGGTCAAGGGGCTGAGCGACGCGCTGAACGGTGCGGTGGCCGACCCGGCGCAGGCCGCGCGCGATGCGCTGACCACGCTCGATACCGGGCTTGAGGCGCTGACCACCCAGCAGACGGTGATCGGCGCGCGTTTGAACTGGATCGACCTCAACACCGAACGCCGCACCCAGATGAGCCAGCAGCGCAGCGACGAGGAAGCCTCGGTGGGCGGCACCGACCTTTCGCTCGCGGTGTCGCAGCTCCAGCAGACCATGACTGTACTCGAAGCGAGCCAGGCCAGCTTCGCCAAACTTGCCCAGCTTTCTTTGTTCGACCTGCTGCGCTGATCCGCGCCGCACCACGCTTTTACTTGGGGGAATTGAGACATGTACGCCGCTGCCGGGATCGTGATCCTGATCGTCATGGTGTTCGGCGGCTTTGCCATAACCGGCGGCGCGCTCGGCCCGGTGATGGAGGCGATCCCGCACGAAATGCTGATCATCGTCGGTGCCGCGCTCGGCGCGCTGGTGACCGGCAACAACATGCACGGGATCAAATCGTTTTTCGGCGGGTTCAAAAAGGTGGTGAAGGGCCCGCGCCACACCAAGCAGGATCACATCGACGCGATCGTGCTCACGGCCAAGCTGATGAAGCTGCTCCGCGCCGAAGGCCCGGTGGCGCTCGAAAGTCATGTCACCACCCCGGCGGAATCGCCGATCTTCGCTGAATTCCCGAGGCTGCTCGCCAACAAGCCGCTGATCGCGGTAATCGCCGATACGCTGACCTTGATCGTGGTCTCATCGGGCACGCTCGAGGTTCACGCGGTCGAGGACGTGGTCGACAATGCGCTCAAGCAGCATTTCCACGAAATGCATGAGCCGCAGCACGCGCTGTCCAGCCTCGCCGACGCGCTCCCCGCACTGGGCATCGTCGCGGCAGTGCTGGGCGTGGTCAAGACGATGGGTTCGATCGACAAGCCGCCCTCGGTGCTCGGCGCGATGATCGGCTCGGCCTTGGTCGGGACCTTCATGGGGGTGCTGCTCGCTTACGGCATCGTCTCGCCGATGGCCGGGCGGCTCAAGCAGGTGATCGAGGCCGACGAGCAGATCTTCCACGCGGTCAAGCAAGTGATCATCGCGAGCCTCCACGGCTGGCCGCAGCCGCTGGTAGTGGAAAGCGCACGCTCCGGCCTGGGCCACGATTTCCGCCCGGGTCTGTCGGATCTGCTCGACGCGATGCGCGGGCGCTGAGCCATGCCGCCGCCCAAGAAAGGTCATAACGAGGCCCCGCGGCCGATCATCGTCAAGAAGATCACCATAGTCGCCGCCGGGCACCATGGCGGTGCGTGGAAGGTCGCCTATGCCGACTTCGTCACCGCGATGATGGCCTTCTTCCTGCTGCTGTGGCTGCTCGGCGCGACCACCGAGAAGCAGCGCAAGGGCATCGCGGACTACTTCACCCCCACGCTGGTCAAGATGAGGGAAGCCAGCGCCGGATCGAACGGGCTGCTCGGCGGCTCGTCGATCGTTGACGCCGACAATTACCCCAATCGCGCCGGACAGACCGGCAACCGCGCGATGACCATCCCGCGCGACGCCACCGGCGGCCCCAAGGAAGGGGGCGAGCGGATCAAGCAGGTCAAGTCGATGCAGGAGCGGCTCGCGGCAAAGCTGGCGGGCAATGCCAGGCTGCAACGTCTCGCCAAGCAGGTCCGGATGATCGACACCGCCGAAGGGATCCGCATCGACCTGGTCGACAACGCCGATTTCTCGATGTTCCAGCTCGGCACCACGGTGCTCACCCCCGACGCCAATCAACTGCTCCACGCGATCGGCGATTTGCTCACCGGCGAACTCGGCGGAGTGTCGATCCGCGGCCATACCGATGCCGTCCCATGGAACGGCGGGGCGGGCGCGAACAACTGGTCACTCAGCGCCGGCCGCGCCGAGGCGACGCGCCAAGCGCTGATGGCGGTCGGGATCGGCGAAAGCCGCTTTCGCCGCATCGAAGGTGTAGCCGACCGCGAACCGCTGGTGCAAGGCAACCCGATGGACCCGAGGAACCGGCGGATTTCGATTTTGCTGATGCGGTGATTGGGTCCGAAATAGTGGAAGTTCCAGTCCGAGAGCTTGACTGGAACAGGTTGAGAACATAGCAAGTTCGCATCAGGGAGTAGCCGATGCGTTCGATCGAATTCTGTGCAGGTGCCGGTGGTCAAGCTCTCGGGCTCGAACTGGCGGGTTTCAA
>JANOAD010000237.1:0-3907 GCA_031410955.1 Novosphingobium sp.
TCTCGAACAGGCTCACGTCCTGCTCGTTCTTCAGGAGCGCCCCGTGCAGCGGCGGGATCAGCTTGCGGGGATCGCGCTCGCGCAGCTGCTCGGGGCCGATGTCCTCGGAGACGAGGAGCTTCAGCCAGTCGAGGAGCTCCGAGGTCGAGGGCTTCTTCTTGAGGCCCGGCGCCTCGCGGAGCTCGAGGAAGATGCGCAGGGCCTCCTCGACGAGCCGGTGCTTGATGCCGGGGTAATGCACGGCGACGATCGCCTGCAGCGTCTCGGCGTCCGGGAACTTGATGTAGTGGAAGAAGCAGCGGCGCAGGAACGCGTCCGGCAGCTCCTTCTCGTTGTTCGAGGTGATGATGACGATGGGCCGGCGCTCGGCCCGCACCATCTCGCCGGTCTCGTAGACGTGGAACTCCATCCGGTCGAGCTCGGTCAGGAGGTCGTTCGGGAACTCGATGTCGGCCTTGTCGATCTCGTCGATCAGCAGCACCGGCCGCTCGGGCGCCGTGAAGGCCTCCCAGAGCTTGCCCTTGCGGATGTAGTTGCCGATGTCGGACACGCGCGGGTCGCCGAGCTGCGAATCCCGCAGGCGCGAGACGGCGTCGTATTCGTAGAGGCCTTGGTGCGCCTTGGTCGTGCTCTTGACATGCCATTCGATCAGCGGCGCGCCCAGCGCCTTGGCGATCTCGTGCGCCAGTACGGTCTTGCCGGTGCCGGGCTCGCCCTTCACCAGCAGCGGCCGCCGCAGCAGCACCGCGGCGTTGACCGCGACCTTCAGATCTTCAGTGGCGACGTAATCTGCTGTGCCTTCAAACCGGGCCATGCGAGCTCCCTCATGCGCTTTAATCGTTCGGTTAAGCGATAGGTCGGGAGGGCAAAGCTGGCAAGCGGCTAAATCACGTTATTGGCGCGCCGCGCTGTAGTGCAGGGTGACTTTGTCACCGGCGGGCACCACGATGCGAAACAGCGGCTCGCCATCGCGCATTACGTAAGTGCGATCGGCCTTGGTCAACTTGTCAGCGTTGACGGAAAGCTTGAGTTCGAGCGGCTTGTCACTGCTGCCGGCATTGGAAATGACCACTTCCTCATCCTGCGATTTGCTGTCGCGGCGCAAAGTGCGGCGTTTGATGACGAGGTCGCTGGCCTCGCCAAGTTCCAGTTCGATCTTCTCATCCTCGGCCTTATCGGCAAGCGACGGTTCACCCACCACCATGGTCCGGCCGAAGTGGTCCTGCTGGAACAGAATTGATCCTGCGGGCAGGGGCAAGCCGAGCTGATGCGCCTTGTCGTTGCGGGTGCGGATCATCAGCGTGCCATTGAACTCATCCGCCGCGCGCCAGTCCATCGCGGTAAGCTCGGCGGCGTAGTAGGGCTCGACCGGAACCGCCTTCCTGTCGAGCAAACGGGTCTGCTTCATCTGCATCGCCGCGACAGTGGTGCGCTGCGGCACGGTGTAGAGCTTGAGATCGCCGAGTTGTTCGAGCGACGCCCCGGAAACCACATTAACTGGCGTGGGAGACATCAGCATACCTTCTGATCGGCGCTGGGCCGTCACGACGATGTTGCCGTTCTCGTCGGCATAGGTGCCTTTATACCTAAACATGTCCTGCGGGATGTAGGGATTGACCAGCGAATAGGGCCGATCGGGCTTGAGCGGCACATCGCTGGTGCGCTGCATGGGCCAGCACCGGGCGATCACCTGCGGCTGATTGTTGATGAACTTCTCGACGTATTCGCGGTGCAGACCGCCCGCGACGATCTGCGTTCGCGCATTGCTGAGCGAGACCGAATTGCCGTTGGCCAGCGTGATCCATGCGGCGATATCCGCAGTCTTGCCGTCCGGGGAAAGCTGCGCGGTATAGTTGGCCGCCCAGTCAAACCCTTCGGCGATATAGGTGAGCGTGATCGTCGCGGTGATCGGCCTGGCGCTGCGGGTCTGGACCGACAGGGTGGGCTGGGCGGAAAGGCCCTCAGCCTCGATGCCATAGCCGAATTTTTCCGGAATGCCTGAGCAGCGCAGCGCCTCGATTCCGCTGGCGGTGCGGACCATCACGCCTTGATCGCTGGCCGAGACGATCTCGGCCGAGACCTGTTCGGCCTTGCCGGTTTTCCGATTGGTGCGGGTCAGCGTGATCGACTTGCCCCGCGCCGCGCGCATCAGCGAGCTGGGCGAAAGCAGCGCCGCATCGCGGTTCTTTTCGATGATCCCGCTTGGCAGTCCGGTGACGATCGCACTTTCAGGAATAATCCCGTCGACCACGCCAACAAAGCGGATGCGGCTGCGGCCTGCCGGGATAGTGATCTGCCGGGTCTCGGTCACCACCGCGAAGCCGCCGAGCGAACCAAGCTCCATCCCGCCGCCGTTGCGGCCAGGATTGCGGTAGATCGTCACGCCGACGTCGCTGGGCGGCGAGGCCGTGACATCGCCCGCCAGTGCTGGAGCGGCGAGGCCAAGGGTTAGCAAGAACGCAAGAAGCCAGCGCACGGCCGGACCCTCAGTACTTCGAATCGAAACTGGCGGTCACCACGGTCTTGCCGTTGGCCGGGACGGACACGTACCACACGACGCTGTCGGCATCGCGGCGTTCGCTCTTCAGGCTTTCCTCGGCAACCTTGGTGTCGCCCCACAGGCCCGACTGGATGATCTGGACTGTGACCGGCTTGGGCAGCGCGTTGGTGACGGTGTAGCTCATCCCGGTCTTCCAGCGGCGGTCGTTGATCTTGGTGCGCGATTCGACCACCGGCCTGACCTTGACGTCAAAGGCATCACCGGTGCTGATCGCCAGCTTCGAGCCCATCGGGGTATGACCGATCGCATGCTCGCCAATGAACTGCGCCTGCCCGCGTGCATCCTTGAGGTAGAACCGCACCACGCCAGCGGGGAGCTGATCGCCAAGCCCGCCCTGCGCCGAGTTGGTGAAGCTGTACATCGTCGCGGCGCTGAGCGGAGTATCGGACGTTTGCAGCCACCCGAGCCGCAACTGGTAGCCGTGCTGCGCCGGCGCGCCGTGCACGTCGAGGAAGCTGACCTGCTTGGTCTGGAGGTTGGCGATCGTCGTGCGCGCGCCCAGTGGATAGAGGTAATAGTCGCCCAAGCGTTCACGCGTGCCGCTCTCGGTCCCGGCCTCGACCATGGTATCGTCGCCGCCGCGATAGCCGCCATTGTTGCGCGGATTGTAGCCCTGATTAAGCATGCGAGGGGTGCCCGCCACCAGGATCGTCCGGGCATTGTCATAGGTCGTGCCCGAATTGTTGGTCAGCGTGACCCAGCCTTGGACGTCGATCGTGCCCTTGCCCTCATCGTAAAGCGCCACGTAATCCGCGCGCCAGCCCAGCCCCGGGGTGAGATAGCGCAGCGCGGCTTCGCGGCTGCCGGCCTTGCCCTGGACGGTCATCGACAGCGTGGGATCGGCGCGCATGTTGGGCGGCACCTTGTCGAAGATCACCCGCACCGGCAGGCCATCGTCGCGCAGCACTTCGATGCGGTTGCCGATCTGCAGCACGACGCCGCCGTTGGCCGCGAGCACCACCGCCTGCTCACGCGTCTCGCCGCCGGTTGCGGGATTGGTCCGGACCAGCGTGATCGTCTGCCCGACCGCGTTTTCCATGATCTTGCTCGGGCTGAGCAGGTCGTAGTCGAAATTCTGCTCGATGATGTCCATGTCGCTCGCCACCAGGCTCGCGGTTTCGGGCCTGATCTGGGCGGAGACGTTCTTGAATTCGATGCGCTGCCTGTCGCCGGTAAAGGTGACATTGCGAACGTCCTGCACCAGCGCCTGGTTGTCCGCGTAGATCGTGATGTCGATCCCGGTTTCGGCCGAGGCGGCGGCGGAAAGGGCAATCAGCGAAACGGCGAGCATCGTGGGATAGCGCATCATGTCAGAAGTCCCCTCTCGATCTATGTGATACAAGGTAA
>JANOAD010000238.1:0-11419 GCA_031410955.1 Novosphingobium sp.
GCGACGACCAGCGGGGCCAGGCCGCGATCGATATGAAGCCAGTCGCTCACGGCGCAAGGCCCGGCAGCTCGACCCCCACCGTATGCGCCAGCGCGCCCGAGCGAATCAACGCCTCGGCAGCCTGCATGTCGGGATGGAAGTGACGGTCCTCGGCAAGCGCGGGCACCACTGCGCGGAGCAGTCGCCGCGCAGCTTCGAGCGCGGTCGACGAGGCCAGCGGGGCGTGGAATTCGCAGCCCTGCACCGCCGAGAGCAGTTCGATCGCCAGCACCGCTTCGGCATTGGCGAGCATCGGGGCTAGGCGACGGCTCCCGTGCGCCGCCATCGAGACATGGTCCTCCTGGTTGGCCGAGGTCGGGATCGAATCGACCGAGGCCGGATAGGCCATCTGCTTGTTCTCGCTGACCAGCGCGGCGGCGGTGACTTGCGGGATCATGAAGCCCGAATTGAGCCCCGGGTGCGCGGTGAGGAACGCGGGCAAGCCCGATAGCGCCGGATCGACCAGCATCGCGATGCGGCGTTCGGCGATCGAGCCGATCTCGCACAGCGCCAGCGCAATCATGTCGGCAGAGAAAGCGACCGGCTCGGCGTGGAAGTTTCCGCCCGACAAGGCCTCGTCACTTTCCGGGAAGATCAGCGGATTGTCGGAAACGCCATTGGCCTCGGTCAGCAGGGTCTGCGCGGCCTGGCGCAGCAGGTCGAGCACCGCGCCCATCACCTGCGGCTGGCAGCGCAGGCAATAGGGGTCTTGCACGCGCGGATCGTTCTCGGTGTGGCTCGCGCGGATCGCGCTGCCGGCCATCAGTTCGCGCAGGGCCGCGGCAACCTCGATCTGGCCGCGGTGACGCCGCAGCGCGTGGATGCGCGGATCGAACGGGGTGTCCGAACCCTTCGCCGCCTCCGTCGACAAGGCCCCGGTGACAAACGCGGTGCGAACCAGGTCTTGCGCGCCGATCAGCGCGGCAAGCGCATTGGCGGTCGAGAACTGCGTACCGTTGAGCAGCGCCAGCCCTTCCTTGGGGCCCAGGGCGAGCGGGGCGAGCCCGGCATTGGCCAGCGCCGCCGCTGCATCGATCCGGCTGCCATCCAGCCAGATCTCACCCACCCCGATCATCGCCGCGGTCATGTGCGCGAGCGGGGCGAGATCGCCGCTCGCCCCGACCGAGCCCTGGCACGGCACCACCGGGGTCAACCCGCGCGCGAGCATCGCCTCGAGCAGCGCAACCGTTGCGGGCCGCACCCCGCTGGCGCCCTGCCCGAGGCTCGCGAGCTTCAAGGCCATCATCAGCCGCACCACCGGGACCGGCGAAGGCGCGCCCGTCCCCGCCGCGTGGCTCAGCACGATGTTGCGCTGGAGCGCGGCGAGGTCGGCATTGTCGATCCGCACCGAGGCGAGTTTGCCGAAGCCGGTGTTGATCCCGTAAACCGGCTCGCCCCGGGCGACGATGCGCTCGACTGCGGCGGCGCTGGCGGCAATTTTCGCGGCGGCCGATGAATCGAGCCGCGCCGCCGCGCCGCGATAGATCGCTTCCCATTCGGCGAGCAAGACCTCGCCAGCTTTCAGGACTACTTCGCTCATTTGCCTCTCCACACCCGGGTCTGGAGCGGATTGGCGCCCATCCGGTAGACTAGCTCAGCCGGTTCATCGATATTCCACAGCGCCAGATCGCAGCTTTTGCCTGGCGCGAGTGAACCGCATTCGCCCTCAAGCCCGAGCGCACGGGCAGCATTGATCGTCACTCCCGCGAGGCATTCGGCCACAGTCAGGCGAAAGCAGGTCGCGGCCATGTTCATCGCCAGCAGCAACGAGGTCAGTGGGCTGGTGCCGGGGTTGCAATCGGTCGCCAGCGCGATCGGCACGCCCACCGCGCGCAGCAGGTCAACCGGCGGCAAATGCGTTTCCCGGCAGAAATAGTATGCCCCCGGGAGCAGCATCGCGACGGTTCCCGCCTCGGCCATTGCCGCAACGCCCGCACCATCGAGATGCTCGAGATGATCCGCCGACAATGCGCCATTCCGCGCCGCCAAAGCGGCGCCGCCCAGGTTCGAAAGCTGCTCGGCGTGTAGCTTGACCGGCAGCCTCAGCGCCTTGGCCTGCAGGAACACCCGCTCGATCTGCGCCGGGGTGAACCCGATCCCCTCGCAGAACCCGTCGACCGCATCGGCCAGACCTTCGGCGGCTACTGCTGGAAGCATCTGCTCGCACACAAGGTCGATATAGCTGTCCGCATCGCCCGCAAATTCGGGCGGCACGGCATGCGCGCCGAGAAAAGTCGTCACCACCCGCACGCGCCGCAGCTCGCCCAGCCGTCGGGCCGCGCGGAGCATCTTGAGCTCGGCTTCAAGCTCGAGTCCGTAGCCCGATTTGATCTCGACCGTCCCCACCCCTTCGGCGAGCAGCGCATCGAGCCGGGGCAAGGCACTGGCGACCAGCTCGTCCTCGCTCGCAGCGCGGGTCGCTCGCATCGTCGAGACGATGCCGCCCCCGGCTTTGGCAATATCCTCGTAGCTCGCCCCTTCCAGCCGAGCCTCGAATTCGCGCGCGCGGTTGCCGGTGTGGACCAGATGGGTGTGCGCATCGATCAGCGCCGGGGTAATCCAGCGGCCCTGGCAATCGACGACCTCGGCCAATTCGAATGCGGGAGCATCGGAAACAGAACCGGCAAAGACGATTCGCCCGTCATGCGCCGCCACTACCCCGTCCGTGATTGGCTCGGCGCCCGGAATCATGGTCAGCAACCGCGCATTTCGCCAGACCGTGTCGCAGTGCATCGCCGCCTCGTGACTAGTGGGTAGCGAATATGTATAGACAATTAGATCGGGCTGTATAGAGTGAAATGCAGCCGTCACCGCGAGACCGAAATGACCGCCAGCCTGCACTTTGCCGAAGCCCTGCTGCCTAGCGGCTGGGCGCGCGACGTGAGAATCGCGATCGCTGACGGGTGCTTCACGCGAATCGAGGCGGGCGTTCCCGCCCAGCCAGCGGACCAGCGCCACACGGTCGCACTCCCCGGTCTGCCCAACCTTCACAGCCACGCCTTCCAGCGCGGCATGGCCGGTCTGGCCGAGCGGCGCGGGAGCAGCGCCGACAGCTTCTGGACCTGGCGCGAGGCGATGTACCGCTTTGTCGACCGGATCGGGCCGGACGAGCTCCAGGCCATCGCCGCCATGGCCTATGCCGAGATGCTCGAAAGCGGCTTCATTCGCGTGGGCGAATTCCACTACCTGCACCACGATCCCGCAGGCACCCCCTACGCCGCGGCGGCGATGGCCAGCGCTGTTGCGGCTGCCGCCGATACGAGCGGCATCGCCCTGACGCTCCTCCCGGTGTTCTATGCGCATTCGGGCTTCGGCGGGCAAAGCCCCGGCCCGGGCCAGCGCCGGTTCGTTTGCAGCCTCGACCAATTCGCCGCGCTCCACGCAGCGAGCCGCACGGCGATCGCCGCCCTTCCCGATGCCGTGCTCGGCCTTGCCCCGCACTCGCTTCGCGCGGTGACCCCCGACCAGCTCTCGCCGCTGATCGCATTGGCTGACGGCCACCCGATCCACATCCACGTTGCCGAGCAGCAAAAGGAAGTTGCTGATTGCCTCGCCTGGAGCGGGGCGCGTCCGGTCGAATGGCTGCTTGGCAACACCGCCGTCGATCAGCGCTGGTGCCTGGTTCACGCGACGCACATGACCGTGCTGGAAAGCGATTTGCTCGCTGCATCTGGCGCGGTAGCCGGGTTGTGCCCGGTGACCGAAGCCAACCTTGGCGACGGCCTGTTCCCCGCTCCGCGCTATATCGCTGCAGGCGGTCGCTGGGGGATCGGCAGCGATTCGAATGTGCTGATCGACGCGGCCGAGGAGCTGCGCTGGCTCGAATACGGGCAGCGGCTCGGCGAGCAAGCGCGCAATGTCTTTGCCGGCGAAACCGGCGAAAGCTGCGGCGGCGTGCTGTACCGCTCGGCGCTGCTTGGCGGGGCACAGGCGCTGGGCGCATCGATGGGGCTGGCGGCAGGCAACAGCGCCGATTTCCTGACTCTCGATCCGGGGCATCCCTCGCTCACCGGGGCCGGGGCCGACCGCTGGCTTGACGGGCTGATCTTCGCTGCTGGATGCGGCGCAATCGACACCGTATGGCGGCGCGGCAGGCAGTTGGTTTCGGGCGGACGCCACCACGACCGCGAGCGGATCGCCGCCCGCTATCGCTCAGTCCTGGCCAAGCTCCTCGCGTGAAAGCTCCGCCGCTTCACGAACGGATCCGCCGCGAAATCGAGGCGAAGATCCTTTCGGGCACGTGGCCGCCAGGCGCGCGGGTGCCCGGCGAGGTCGAGCTGATGGCAGAATATGGCTGCGCGCGAATGACGGTAAACAAGGCGCTGTCGGCGCTTGCACACGCCGGGCTGGTCGATCGCCGCCGCCGCGCCGGGACCTTTGTGGCGCGGCCCCGATCGCAATCGATGGTGCTCGAGATCACTGACCTTGCCCGCGAGGTGGTCGCGCGCGGGCAGACCTATGGCTGGCAGTTGCAAGTGCGCCGGGAAACGCAGTCGGAGCTGCCTGAAATGCCCGGACCGGTGCTCGAAGTGGAGGGCGTCCATCTTGCTGACGGCACGCCGCTCGCTTTCGAATACCGCTTGATCAGCACCGCGCAGGTTCCCGAAGTCCTCGCTGCCGACATCGCCGCAACCGCGCCGGGAACATGGCTGCTGGGTCACGTTCCATGGACCGAGGCCGAAAACCGCATCAGTGCGACCGCCGCCAGTCCCGCGCTCGCCCGCGCGCTCGGCATCGCGGTGGGCGACCCATGCCTCACCGTAACCCGCCGCACCTGGCGCGGCGGGTCGCCGGTAACACTAGTCCACCAGCATTTCGTCGCCACGCGCCACGAACTGGTCGCGCGATTCGGGGCGGTCGGAGCAAAGGGAGAGAAACGGAATGGTGCTGCTGGGGAGGATTGAACTCCCGACCTCAGCCTTACCAAGGATGCGCTCTACCACTGAGCTACAGCAGCACACCATTCCGCTAGGGCCCGCAGCACAAGGCGCGGCGGGCAGGGGCGCGCTATTGGCCGCGCCCCCTTGCTTTGTCAAGCGACAGGCTCGATAGCACCGAGAGATCACCAATGTCTGAAAATCCGCCCCGCCCAATAGCTTCGACCCGCGAAGAACGCCTCGCCGCAGCACTGCGCGAGAACCTCAGGCGCCGCAAGGCGCAGGCGCGCGGGCTCGATGCGGCAGACATGCTTCCCAAAGACCATGAGAGTGGTTAGGGGCACCGCCTGTAACGGCGCAGCGGGAGCCTTGCCTTGCCGACCCTGATCCTCGTCCGCCACGGCCAAAGCCAGTGGAACCTTGAAAACCGCTTCACCGGCTGGTGGGATGTCGATCTTACCGCGCAAGGCGAAGCCGAGGCGCGCTCCGCGGGCGAGCTGCTGCGCGCCAAGGGCATGCTGCCCGATGCCGCATTCACCAGTGTTCAGACCCGCGCGATCCGCACGCTGCACCTGGCGCTCGAAGAGGCGGGGCGGGTGTGGATCCCCGAGACCAAGGACTGGCGGCTCAACGAGCGCCACTATGGCGGGCTCACCGGGCTCGACAAGGCCGAAACCGCGGCCCGGCACGGCGACGAGCAGGTCAAGGTGTGGCGGCGCAGTTTCGATATTCCGCCGCCAGTGCTTGAGGACGGCTCGGCATTCGATCTCAAGGCCGACCCCCGCTATGCCGGCATTGCGATCCCTGCGACTGAAAGCCTGAAGGACACGATCGCGCGGGTGCTGCCTTATTACGAGCAGGTCATCTCGCCGGTTCTGAAGAGCGGCAAGACCGTGCTGATCGCCGCGCACGGCAATTCCTTGCGCGCGCTGGTCAAGCACCTCTCGGGCATTTCCGACGCGGAAATCACCGGACTCGAAATCCCGACCGGGCAGCCGATCGTCTACGAACTCGACGACCAACTCAATGCCGCCGATCGCTATTACCTGGCGGAGCGCTGAGATGGGCGCGCCGGTCGCCATTGTCATGGGCAGCCAGTCGGATTGGGCGACGATGCAGAAGGCCGCACAGGCGCTCGACAGCCTTGGCGTGGCCTATGACGCGCGGATTGTCTCGGCGCACCGCACCCCGCAGCGGCTGGTCGAATTCGCCGAGGGTGCGGCCGACCAGGGCTTCCAGGTAATCATCGCCGGCGCGGGCGGCGCGGCACACCTCCCCGGAATGGTCGCGAGCATGACGCACTTGCCGGTGCTTGGCGTGCCGGTCCAGTCGAAAGCTCTGAGCGGGCAGGACAGCCTGCTCTCGATCGTCCAGATGCCCGCCGGGGTGCCGGTCGGGACCCTGGCGATCGGCGAGGCCGGAGCGACCAATGCCGGACTGCTGGCTGCATCGATCCTGGCGCTGAACGATGCCGCGCTGAGCGAGCGGCTCAAGGCTTACCGCGCCGCGCAAAGCGCCGGCGTCGCTGAGCGGCCGGCATAGCCGAGATGGCAGGGCGTGGCCTTCGACAAGCTCAGGCTGAGCGGGTCTGGTTAAAAGGTCCGCTCATGCTGAGCCTGTCGAAGCACACGCGCAAGGTTAGCCTCACAACATGATCGCGCCGGGTTCGACCATCGGTATCCTCGGCGGCGGACAGCTGGGCCGTATGCTCAGCGTTGCGGCAAGCCAGCTGGGCTATCGTTGCCACATCTACACGCCCGAGCCTGACAGTGTCGCCGGCGAAGTCAGCGCCCGCCAGACCACCGCAGCGTGGAACGATACTGCGGCACTCGCTGAGTTCGCTGCCGACTGCGCGGTGGTGACTTACGAGTTCGAGAACGTGCCGGTCGGCCCGCTCGCCGCGCTCGGCACTATTGCGCTCCACCCCCCGCTGCGCGCGCTTGAAGTCGCGCAGGACCGGTTCAGCGAAAAGCAGTTCGTCACCGAGCTCGGCGGACGCACCGCGCCGTTCATGGCGGTCGATACCGAGGAAGACCTCGCTGCGGCGCTCGAGCGGATCGGCACGCCGGGGATCCTCAAGACCCGGCGCGAAGGTTATGATGGCAAGGGCCAGTACCGGATCAATCTAGACCATGAGGCTGACGGGATCGCGCTCGGCGGACAGCCGATGATCTACGAAGGGCTGGTCCAATTCGCGCACGAATTCAGCGTGATCCTGTGCCGCGGTCAGCAGGGCGAAATGCGGTTCTGGGACAGCGCGGAGAACGTGCATCGCCACGGCGTGCTCGACGTGTCGCGGGTGCCCGCGCCGATCGAGATCGCGCCGCAAGTTGATGAAGCACGTACGCTCGCCGCAAGGGTCGCGGATGCGCTGGGCTATGTCGGGGTGGCGGCGTTCGAATTCTTTGCGACCGACAAAGGCCCTGTTTTCAATGAGATGGCCCCGCGGGTGCACAATTCGGGGCACTGGACGATCGAGGGCGCGCTCACCAGCCAGTTCGAGAACCACATTCGTGCGATTTGCGGACTGCCGCTGGGCGAAACCCGGCTCGCGGCGCGCGGTGCGGTGATGCACAATCTGATCGGCGATGCCGCAAGCGACTGGTCCGGACTGCTCGGTGATCCGGCCAACCACGTGCACCTCTATGGCAAGGGTGAGAGCCGACCGGGCCGCAAGATGGGCCACGTGACCCGGCTACTGCTGTGAACCGCAGTGAGATCCTGATCGTCGCCGCAGTTGCCGATAATGGCGTGATCGGCGCGGGCGGTTCAATTCCGTGGCACATTTCCGAGGACTTCCGCCGCTTGAAGGCGCTGACCATGGGCAAGCCGCTGGTGATGGGCCGCAAGACCTTCGAATCGCTCCCCGGCGTCCTGCCCGGACGGCGCCATATCGTGGTCACTCGCGATCGGAACTGGAGCGCGGAAGGCACCGAACCTGCATCCTCACTCCCTGCCGCGCTCAAGCTCGCCAATGCGCCGCACATCGTGGTGTTCGGCGGCGCCGCGCTGTTTGCCGAGGCTTTGCCGCTGACCGACCGGATCGAGCTGACCGAGGTCCACCTGAGCCCGCCGGGCGATACCCGTTTCCCTGATTTCGACCGCGCCAAGTGGACCGAGACCTTCCGCGAGCATCACCCGGCGCAGGGCAAGACGCCGGGGTTTGATTTCGTCACTCTGGTGCGTAAACCGGTCTCCTGAGGGCAAGGTCGGGGGGAAGTCATGCGCAAGAGATACTGGATTCCGCTGCTGGTCGTGGCGCTCGCACTGATCGGGTTCTTCGGGGTGCTGCCGGGCTATCTCGAAAGCAGCATGAACCGGATCGACGGCCAGCCGCTGATCGTGGTTTCGCCCGAGGCGACGGCGCTGCACCGCAGCCTGCACATCGTCGACCTCCATTCGGACAGCCTGATGTGGGGCCGCGAGATCACCGAGCCCGGTGGGCGCGGGCATGAAGACTTGCCCCGGCTGACTGCGGGCAATGTCACGCTGCAGGTCTTCGCCTCGACCACCAAGACCCCCAAGGGGCTCAACTATGACAGCAACCCGAGCGATTCGGACGTCCTGCCGGCGCTGCTGATCGCGCAGCGCCAACCTTACGCCACCTGGTTCTCGCCGCTGCAGCGTTCGCTGTTCCACGCGGCGAAGCTCGACCGCTCGGTCGCCTTGTCGCAGGGCCGCCTGCTGAAGGTGACCGACCAGTTCAGCCTCGACCGGCTGCTCGGCAAGCATGCCCAGGCGGGTGGCCCGGTCGGCGCGTTGCTGTCGATCGAGGGGCTGCACGACCTTGAAGGCAAGGCCGAGAACCTCGACACGCTCTACGCTGCGGGCTTCCGCATGGCTGGCCTCACCCATTTCTTCGACAACGAACTCGCCGGGTCGATGCACGGGATAAAGAAAGGCGGACTAACCCCGTTCGGGCGGCAGATTGTCACCGCGATGGAGGACAAGGGGATGGTCGTCGACATCGCCCATTGCAGCCATGCCTGCGTCGCCGATGTGCTGGCGATGGCGCGGCGCCCGGTGGTGTCGAGCCACGGCGGGGTGCAGGCAACCTGCAAGGTCAATCGCAACCTCACCGATGACGAGATCAGGGGCGTGGCGAAGACCGGCGGGGTGATCGGGATCGGCTACTGGGACGCGGCGGTGTGCGACACCAGCCCCCGCGCGGTTGCCAAGGCGATCAAATATGTGCGCGATCTGGTTGGCATCGATTATGTCGGGCTGGGCAGCGATTATGACGGGGCTACGACAGTCAGATTCGATACCAGCCAGCTCGTTCAAGTGACCCAGGCACTGCTCGACGAAGGCTTCACCCCGCAGGAGATCCGTGCAGTCATGGGCGGCAATGCACTCAGGGTGATCCGCGCGGGATTGCTGCCATTGGTCGGGGTAAAGCCGTGATGGGTAGCGCGACTCTCCCCTCCCCTTCAGGGGAGGGGTCGGGGGTGGGGACTCTCCGATTGGCGCAGCGCCTGGTGCGAGCCCCCACCCCAACCCCTCCCCTGAAGAGGAGGGGCTAAGTGATCCCCCGCCTCGACCACCGCGATCTTATCCCAGAGTCCTTGAGGGGCGCAGTGATCGCGCTGGGCAATTTCGATGGCTTTCACCTGGGCCATCAGGCGGTGGCGGGTGAAGCCTTGCGCTGGGCCAAGGCAGAAGGCCGCCCCGGCATCATCGCCACCTTCGATCCGCACCCGGTGCGTTACTTCGCGCCCGATGCGCCGCCGTTCCGTCTGACCACGCTCGCGCAGCGGCAGGACCTGTTCGAAGCGGCGGGGGCCGACGCGATGCTGGTGTTCCATTTCGACCGGACGCTCGCCCAAACCACCGCCGAGGCCTTCGTCGGCGAACTGCTCGCGCAGCGGCTCGGCGCGGGCGGGGTGGTGACCGGCGAGGACTTCACTTTCGGCAAGGGCCGCGCCGGCAATGTCGCGGTGCTGGCGGATCTGGCGCGAGAGAATGGCATGGCCGCGCGCGCGGTCGGCCCGGTGGCGGATCACGGTGAGGTCGTCTCCTCCAGCCGGATTCGTGATCTGCTCAAAGAAGGCGACTGCCCCGGCGCGGCGGAGCTGCTGACCCGGCCCTTCGCGGTGCGCGGCACAGTGCAGCACGGTGCCAAGCTCGGCCGCAGCATCGGCTATCCCACCGCCAACCTCGAAATGGGCAGCTACCTGCGCCCGCGCTACGGCATTTATGCGGTGACCGCGCGGCTGCCCGATGGGAGCGTGGTACCGGGCGCCGCCAACCTCGGCATCCGCCCCAGCTTCGATCCGCCGGTCGAGCTGCTCGAGACCTTCCTGTTCGACTGGTCAGGCGATCTCTACGGGCAGGAGATCGAGGTCGCCTTGCACCATTTTCTGCGCCCCGAAGCGAAGTTCGACACGCTGGAGGCGCTGACGGCGCAGATGGACCTCGATTGCCAGCAGGCGCGCGAACTTCTGGCGTAGATTGGGTTCACGCCAAGGCGCCAAGATGCTGCGCTTACCGCCGCAGGCTGAATGTCATTCCGACGCAGGGATTGGCGCTGCTTTCGAAATGAAGGGCGGCTTCGCCACACGCACAACCTCTTGGCGCCTTGGCGTGAACCAGAAATTGCGCAACGCCGCCTCCGCCGCTAAGGCCCGCGCGTCATGACCGAACAGCGCGATTACCGAGACACCGTCTTCCTGCCGAAGACCGATTTTCCGATGAAGGCCGGCCTCCCCGCCAAGGAGCCGATTATAGCCGCGCGGTGGGAGGCTGAGAAGCTTTACGAGCAGCTGCGCGATCTGCGCCGCGGGCGGCCCAAGTTCATGTACCATGACGGCCCGCCTTACGCGAACGGCGACATGCACATCGGCCACGCGCTCAACCACACGATCAAGGACATGGTCTGCCGCACGCAGAACCTGCTCGGCAAAAACGCGCCTTACGTGCCGGGGTGGGACTGCCACGGGCTGCCGATCGAGTGGAAGGTCGAGGAACAGTACCGCAAGAAGAAGCTCGACAAGGACAAGGTCCCGCTGCTCGAATTCCGCGCCGAATGCCGCGCCTATGCCCAGCACTGGGTCGACGTGCAGCGCGCGCAGCTGAAGCGGCTTGGCGTGATGGCCGACTGGGACAATCCCTACCTGACCATGCAGCCCGAAAGCGAGGCGACGATCGTCGCCGAACTGCTCAAGTTCGCCACTTCGGGCCAGCTCTATCGCGGGGCCAAGCCGGTGATGTGGAGCCCGGTCGAAAAGACCGCGCTGGCCGAAGCCGAGGTCGAGTACGAGGATATCGTCTCGACCCAGATCGATGTGGCGTTCGAGATTACCGAAAGCCCGATCCCCGAACTGGTCGGCGCGCATGCGGTGATTTGGACGACTACGCCGTGGACGATCCCGGTCAACCAGGCTTTGGCTTATGGGGCTGAGGTTGAGTATGTGTTGCTTAGCTTTGTGATCGGAGAGGAAGGTTCAGAAGACCGCCCCACCAACAGCAGCACTTGGCCGAACGATTTTCGGTGGTTCGATCTT
>JANOAD010000239.1:0-4060 GCA_031410955.1 Novosphingobium sp.
GCGGCTGGTCGATTTTTATATGCGCGGGCTGCTCGATCTCGACACGATCATTGCTGAGCGGATCCCGCTCGAGGCGATCAACCAGGGGTTCGAGACGATGAAATCGGGGGCCTCGGCGCGCTCGGTGATCGTGTTCGACCAATAGGAGCCAGAGGCCATGAGCGACGCGATCGACGCCGAAGCCGATTTTGTCGGGACGGTTGAACCCGAAGGGGCTGACCGGCTGGATGAAGCTAAGCTGGCCAAATGGCTGACCGCCAATGTCGCCGGTTTCGAAGGTCCGCTGCACCTGACCAAGTTCAAGGGCGGGCAATCGAACCCGACTTACAAGATCGCAGCGCACAGCGGCAACTATGTTCTGCGGCGCAAGCCATTCGGGGTGCTGCTGCCTTCGGCGCACGCGGTTGACCGTGAATACCGGGTCCAGGCCGGCCTTCAGACCACCGGCTTCCCGGTCGCACCGCAATACGGGTTGTGCACCGATGACAGCGTGGCGGGCAGCTGGTTCTATGTCATGGGCATGGTCGATGGCCGCACCATCTGGGACGGGGCGATGCCCAAGGACGCGCCCGAATACCGCCGCGCCACTTACAATGCGATGATCGATACGCTCGCGCGGCTACACGCGGTCGATGTTGAGGCCGCGGGGCTTAGCCAGTATGGCAAGCCGGGCAATTACTTCGGCCGCCAGATTGAGCGCTGGACCAAGCAGTACCGGCTGGCCGAGACCGAGAAGATCCCCGAGATGGAGCGGTTGATCGAATGGCTGCCCGCGACCATGCCCGAACAGACCCGCACCAGCGTGGTCCACGGCGATTACCGCATCGACAACATGATTTATGCGAAGGACCGGCCCGAGGTGCTCGCGGTACTCGACTGGGAGCTGTCGACGCTGGGCGATCCGCTGGCCGAGTTGACCTATGTCGCGATGGCCTGGGTAACCGAAAACGGGGGGCGTTCGGGCGTCGCCGACCTCGACCGCAAGGCGCTCGGCATTCCCGAGCTCGATGAGGTGGTCGAACGCTATTGCGCCGCAACGCAGCGCACCTCGGTGCCCGACATGAACTGGTACTTCGCCTATAACTTCTTCCGCCTCACCGGCATCCTCCAGGGGATCAAGAAGCGGGTGATCGACGGCACCGCCAGCTCCAGCCACGCCAAGGAGCAGAGCGAACGGGTCAAGCCGCTCGCCGAACGGGCCTGGGAGTTTGCCGTCAAGGCCGGAGCCTGATTGTCAGTGCCGGTTCGATCGCCCCTCCCCGGTGGGGAGGGGTTGGGGGTGGGGGTTCCACCTCCGATAGGTCAGACCCCCCATCCCAACCCTTCCCCCAAGGGAAGGGCTTTTTGGTTCAGTCCAATCAGTAGCGACTCTAGAACTGCTTGCTCCAGCTGAACGCAACGCCGCGATCATCGGGCAGGTTGGCGTAATGACCCGGGTCGGTGCGGTAGAACAGGCTGAGCATCGCTGCGCCGTTCCACAGCGGTCCGCGCCAGGCGAGTTCGGTATCCATTTCCCGGCCGCGTGGTGAAAGGTTCAGCACCGAGCGGGCAAAAGTCGGCTGCAGGGTCGTGTAGCTGTAATCGACCGGCAGGTTGAGCGCGATCCCGCCGCTTTCGACCCGCAGCGGCTGCGACACCCGTAGCCCCAGCCAGTCGCCGGGCTTGAACACACTCAGCCGCGCCGCGTCGAGCGACCAGGCCGAACTGGTCATCCGGCTCCCCGTGGCGATCGAGCCGCCGCTGCGCGCGGCGGTAAGGCCGCTGCGCCACTGCGCGCCAAGCTGCCAGCCCGGGGCCGGCTGCCATTGTCCCTTGGCATCGAAGAACAGGCTGTCCGCGCCCCCGCTGCCGAGCCCGTCGGCGAGCCGCGCACCCAGAATCGAATGACGTTCGCCCAGCCAGCTTGCGCCAAACGCCAGCTGCAGGTTGCCAAGCCGGCGGTCGACCGAGAGCCCATAGCGATCGGCGCTATCGTAGCGCCGCCGGTCGAGGCCGCTCACGGCCGACCAGACCGGCGCGGCGGTGACCGGGGAACCATGCTCGGCGCTCGCGGCAATCCCCCAGCGGCCCAGCTGTTTGTGCCAGGCCATCGACAATACGTCATCCTGGCCGAAGCCCTGGTCGTCACCGGGCGCGCGGGCGATCAGGAAGGCCGGCTGGCTTTGACCCTGAAGCTGCGCGACGAGGCCGTCCGCACCTTGCGAGAAGCCGAAGGCGATCTTCGCGTCGGGCGCAATGCGCGCCACGACTTGTCCGGCCAGGACCCGGGCGACCTGCGCGTCGTCCGCGCTCAGCCGCAGCAGGCCTTTCCACGGCAGGCGTTCGGCCCGCCCGCTCGCATCGACCGAGAAGGACAGCGCAAGCTTGTCGGTGCCGGCCGCAACGTGGCGAACCTTTGCATTGAGCGCCGGGGCGAGCTTTGGCTGAACCTGCGCGGAGCGCACTTCTGCGCCGAGATCGTAACGATAGGCGCGCTGGTAGCCGTCGAGCACGATCGCCCCGAGGCCGCTGACCCGCTTGGCGGCATCGCCCATCGGGGCCGAGGTTACCACCGTGGTATCGCCCAGCGAAATTGCCGTGACTGATCCGGCAAGGCTCGTCGCGCCTTGCGGGGCAAAGGCATTGGTGATGCTGAGGATGCCGCGGCCATAGATTCCATCCGTGCCGGTAGCGCCGCCGTCGGTCGCCGTGCGCAGCAGCAGGTCGACCACTTGCGGCGCGGTCAGGTTGGGGAAGGCCTGGCGCAGGAGCGCGGCGGCCCCGGCGATTTGCGGGGCGGAAAAGCTGGTGCCCGAAAAGACGAAGGCCGAACGCGATCCATCAGGGTTGGTCACCACCTTGAGCACGCCGTTTTCATAGACGCAACACACCCGCTCGCCGCGGGCGGCCAGGAACCAGGCCTGTTCGGTCCCGGCCTTGTTGCTGAAAGCCGAGATCGTGTTGGAAGCATCGACCGAGCCGGCGATGATGACATTGCCGTTACCTGCTGCGCGCAGTCCCGCAGCAAACGGATCGGGGTTATTCGGATCGACCGCCGGATCGGTCGAATCGCCGTCGTTACCGGCCGAGATCACCACCACCACTCCGTTCGCGGCGGCGTTGGCGATAGCATTGCGCAGCGTGAAGTTGGGGGGAGAGCCGCCGAGCGAGAGGTTGATCACTTTCGCCCCGGCCGCCACAGCAGCGTTGACGCCGGCAGCAATGTTGGTGTCGGAAAAGGTACAGCCGCTCTTGGGGTCAGCAGGCACCGCAGTCGCGCATGTTCCCGCGGTATCGGCACGGTACATCGCGATAGTCGCGTCAAAGGCGATGCCGATGATGCCAGTGCCGTCGCGCGCCGCCGCTGCAACCAGCGCAACATTGGTGCCGTGGTCGCTGTCAGCATTGGTAAGGCCGCGACTTCCGGCAACGTCGCGCGATGAGGCGCTGATTCGTCCAGTGAATTCGGGGCTGATCTCATCGATGCCGGTGTCGACGATGCCGATCGTAACCCCTCGGCCGGTTGTTCCTCCCGCCCAGGCGGTGATTGCCCCGTGCTGGCTGGGCCCGGTCGAGCGGTTGTATTCGCTGGTCAGAAACGCCGAGCTAGGGGTCGGCGTCGGTGCCGGCGTGGGCACCGGGGTTGGCGTTGGGGTTGGGGTAGGTGCCGGAGTTGGCGCGGGGACCGGGGCCGGCGTGCTGCCAACCGATCCGTCGCCGCAGCCGGCCACCAGGCCGAACGAAAGCAGCGCTGCGGCAATGTGCAGGCGGGCTTCGAGAAGAACAGGTTTGGACATGCGGCAGATCCCAAAGCTGGCCGAGCATGCCAGATCGCAACTATTTGACATGGCTATGCTTAACAGCACATTTCTTTCGCCGAAAGCGGCGTGACTTCTTGCCCGCTTCACGGCGAGGCGATAGGCGCAGTTTCGCGCGGCTTCGCGGCCGCGATCCGAGGAGACCTTGCACAATGTCCGCAGAGCTTGCCGCCCGAATCGAACAAGCCTGGGACGTGCGCGATTCGGTCACGCCCGAAAGCACCGATGTGCGCCGTGCGGTCGAAGCGGCGCTCGCCCTGCTC
>JANOAD010000240.1:0-3709 GCA_031410955.1 Novosphingobium sp.
GAAGGCGATGAGGAGGGCGACAGCGAGAGCGAGCAGGAACTCGGCGATCAGGATTCGGACGACGAAGCCGGTGACGAGGGCGAAGAGGGCATGCTCCCCGTGCGTCCCAACCGCCCTTGGACCGACATTCCTGCGGGGTTCGATTACAAACCCTACACCGACAAGTTCGACGAAGTCGTCGCCGCGACCGAGCTGTGTGACGACGAAGAACTGACCCGCCTCCGCGCCTATCTCGATGCGCAACTCAAGGGCCTGCAGGGGATCGTCACCAAGCTCGCCAATCGGCTCCAGCGGCGGCTGATGGCGCAGCAGAACCGTTCGTGGGATTTCGATCAGGAAGAAGGCGTGCTCGATGCCGCGCGGCTGGCGCGGGTGGTGGTCTCGCCAGGGCTGTCGCTGAGCTACAAGGTCGAACGCGATGTCGAGTTCAAGGACACCGTCGTGACGCTGCTGATCGACAATTCGGGCTCTATGCGCGGGCGGCCGATCTCCATTGCCGCAATCAGCGCCGACGTGCTCGCGCGGACCCTCGAACGCTGCGGGGTCAAAACCGAAATCCTCGGCTTCACCACCCGCGCGTGGAAGGGCGGACAAAGCCGCGAGGCGTGGCTCCAGGGCGGCAAACCCGCGCAACCCGGCCGCCTCAACGACTTGCGCCACATCGTCTACAAAAAGGCCGACGAGCCCTATCGGCGTGGCCGCAAGAACCTCGGCCTGATGATGCGCGAAGGCCTGCTCAAGGAGAACATCGACGGCGAGGCGCTGCTCTGGGCGCACTCGCGCTTGCTCGCGCGGGCCGAAGATCGCCGGATCCTGATGGTGATCTCGGACGGTGCCCCGGTCGACGATTCGACGCTCAGCGTGAACTCCGCCGGCTACCTCGAACAGCACCTGCGCCGGGTAATCGAGTGGATCGAAAAGCAATCGCCGGTGCAGCTGGTGGCGATCGGGATCGGTCACGATGTGACCCGCTACTACCGCCGCGCGGTGACGATCATGGACGTCGAACAACTCGCCGGGACGATGATCGAGCAGCTTGCGGGGCTGTTCGAGGAGGAGTGAGTCGCTTGCCTGATCATACAAAGTATGATTTGATATGATCATGAGTAAACTCGAACGCATCACCGTCACCATGCCCGAGGAAATGGCTGCCAAAATGCGCGCGGCTGTCGATGCCGGGGAATATGCCACCACCAGTGAGGTTGTGCGCGAGGCACTGCGCGATTGGTCTGAGCAGCAGGAACGGCGCGAAGCCGCGCTAGCCAAAATCCGCGCAGAAATCGACAAGGGGCTGGCCGGTCCGTTTCGCGATGGTGAAGCGGTGATGAGCGATTTGCGGGAATACGTCGCAAGGCTGGTACGGGAACAGGGCCAAGACGAAGCGGCATGAGATACAGTGTTTCCGACGAGGCCGAACGTGATTTGATTGGTATTGGGCGATATATCGCGCAGGATAACCCGGCGCGCGCTGTGACTTTTATCGATGAGCTGACTGCCAAGTTTCGATCCGTTGCCGAACGGCCACTTTCGTTTCCTGCGCGGGACGAATTGCGACCGGGCCTACGTTCAGCCTTGCATCGCCCTTATGTTATCCTGTTCATGATCGAAGACGATCAGGTCAAAATTGCCCGCGTATTCCATGGTGCCCGGGACATCCCACAACTCCTCTGATTGGGCGCCAGCCATGAACGTAACCGAAGCCGTCACCACCCGCCGTTCGATCCGGCAGTTTATCGACAAACCCGTCGATCCGGCGGTGCTGCGGCGGGTGCTGGAGACGGCGCAGCGCGCGCCTTCGGGCGGGAATACCCAGCCGTGGAATGCGGTGCTGCTGACCGGTGAACCACTCGCCGCGCTGTTTGCCAAAGTGGCCGAGGTCATCCCGCGGGGCCGCGCGGCTTTTGCGCCGGAGTATCATGTTTATCCACCTGGGCTCGAAGGCCGCTACGAGGCGAGCCGGGTCGGCGTGGGCGAAGCGATGTATGCCGCGCTGGAAATTCCGCGCGAGGACAAGCCGAGCCGGCTTGCGTGGTTCGCGCGCAATTTCCAGGCCTTCGGCGCGCCGGTGTTGATGCTGGTCCACACGCCCAAATATATGGGCCCGCCGCAGTGGTCGGACATCGGCATGTGGCTGCAAACCGTCGCGCTGTTGCTGCGCGAGGAAGGGCTCGATTGCTGCATGCAGGAGGCCTGGGCGGTCTATTCGCAGCAGATCCGCGAATGCGTGGCGATCCCCGAGGACCACATCTTCTTCTGCGGCATGGCGATCGGCTGGGGTGATCGCGAGCATGCGGTGAATCGGTTCGAGGTGGCGCGGGCTTCGCTTGATGAAGCGGTGACGTGGGAGGGGTTTTGAGCGCCCCGGCTTGACCGTCGCGCAAGCCTGCGTAAGGCCTCGCCCATGACCGACACCCCGCTCATGCTGTTCAACAGCCTGACCCGCACACTCGAGTCGTTCGAGCCAGTCCACCCCGGCGAGGCGCGCGTCTATAGCTGCGGGCCGACGGTCTACAATTACCCCCACATCGGCAACATGCGCGCCTATGTGTTTGCCGATGTGCTCGGGCGGACGCTCAGCTTCAAGGGCTACAAGCTCACGCACGTGTTAAACATTACCGACGTCGGCCACCTGACCGACGACGCCGATGCGGGCGAGGACAAACTCGAGAAGGCGGCGGCGGCCAACGCGCAGTCGATCTGGGACATTGCCAAGCACTATACCGAAGCGTTCTGGGCGGACATCAAGGCGCTCAATGTGCGCCAGCCAGCGCAGTGGACGGTTGCCACGGACTACATCGAGCAGATGATCGACTTCGCCAAGGGCATTGCCGACAAGCACTGCTATGAGCTGGAGAGCGGGCTGTACTTCGATGTTTCGACCGTTGCGGACTACGGGCGGTTGGCCCGCGCGGTTACCGACGAAGGAGAGGGCCGGATCGAGGCGGTGGGCGGCAAACGCAACGCCGCCGACTTCGCAATCTGGCGCAAGACTCCGGCGGGCGAGACGCGGCAGATGGAATGGGACTCCCCGTGGGGCCGGGGCGCGCCGGGCTGGCACCTCGAATGCTCGGTGATGAGCGGCGCGGTGCTCGGCTTCCCGTTCGACATCCACACCGGCGGGATCGACCACCGCGAAATCCACCACCCCAACGAGATCGCCCAGAACCAGGCGCATTGCTGCACCAATGGGCTGGATGAGGCCGCCAACTCCGGCGCGCGGATCTGGATGCACAACAACTTCCTGGTCGAACGCTCTGGAAAGATGAGCAAATCGGCGGGCGAGTTCCTGCGGCTGCAACTGCTGATCGACCGGGGGTATCATCCGCTGGCCTACCGGCTGATGTGCTTGCAGGCGCACTACCGGAGCGAGCTGGAATTTAGCTGGGAGGGGTTGCAGGCGGCTTTGGTGCGGTTGAAGCGGATGGTGATGGGGGTTGAAAGGCTGCATCTTCGTCATGCTGAACTCGTTTCAGCATCCATCACGCAATCGCAGGCGGAAGTGCGTGTCGAGGGATGGACCCTGAAACAAGTTCAGGGTGACGAAGAGGTCATGGGCAGGTTTGCTTCGAATATTGCCGGCATCGACGGAATGCTTTCCGACGACCTCAATACTGCGGTTGCATTGGTTACCCTCGATCTGATCTTGGCCGTCAAAAATCAGCCCCCTCAAGCGACTCTGGAGGCAGTGGCGGCAATTGACATGGTGCTC
>JANOAD010000241.1:0-14125 GCA_031410955.1 Novosphingobium sp.
CGCGCTGTTCGGCCCGGGCGCGCAGAAATTGGTAGCTAACGACCGAAACCCCGTCTTGCCCGCGCGGCAGGTCTTCGATCCTGGCTTCGATCGCGCCGACCAGTTCGGCTGCCGTATCGGGCTGGTCGCCGCGGCAATGCAGCTCGAGCGCGACGCGCACTTCGCGGCCCATAATTTCCTTGGCGCTCCAGTCCGCACTGGCCGAGGCGGAGATCGCCAGCCATGGCAATGCGGTCCGCGACGGGGCTTCTTCGACAATGGCGTTGAGCTTGGTGGCGAGCGCCGGATCGGCGCTGAGCCAGGCCAGCAATGCTGCGCGAAGGGCAATTTCCATCCTGGTCTATCCCTTGGTAAATTGCGGCCAGAGCAGCGCGGCCTTGCGCCAGCGGGCAGCGGGGTCGCTGCGAGCGAGGCGGATTTCTTCGGCGCGGGCCTCAGCGATCAGCCGGGCCTGCTCAATCAGCCGCGTGGAAAGCTCGGCAAAGCTCTGGCTCATGTCAGCCGCAGCCGCCGCCACGGGCGCCACAGCGCCGCGACTGCCGAGGGCGGCCACTGACCGGTATCGGTCCCGCCTTCGCGTGAGCGGTACTGGAATGCCGCGAGCCGCAGCACGCCGTGGCGCAGGCCTTCGGGCAGGGCCGACCAGTCGGCGGCGAGTCCGGCCGCGAACCGCACGACGATGCGCCCCGCGCTGCCCGGATTGCTGACCCGGACCTGGCCGGTTCCGTCAGCACTCAGATCGATGTCATAGTCGCTGACGGGCAAAGCAAAGCGTGCGCTGTCGGCGAGAAGTCCGTCGACCCCGGCGATCGCCTGGACCGGGCGCGTCGCCAGAACCCGCCAGTCGGCGCTTGCGGTAAGCACCTCTTCGCAGTCTTGCTGCAGCGGCATGGTGCCGGTGAAGTGTTCGCAGGTCTCAAGGCTGGTGCGCAGCAGCTGGGTCAGCTGGGCATCGTCTGTCGCAATCGATATGCCGAGCCAATCCTTGAGCTCGGCCAGCGCCGCCGGGGGAAAAGCAGCGGGCGTAACGACGGTCCGCTTCATGTGCGTTCTCCGTATGGCAATGTCGGGAAGGAAAAGGGCGCCCGCATCCTCGTTCGGCTCATCCTGAGCTTGTCGAAGGACGCGGGCGCGGCTGCGGCGGCCAGGGGAGGCGCCGCCGCAGCGAGCAGATTACGTCGAGATCTTCAGGACCTTGATCGCATCGCTGTCGAGCACCTGCCCGCCGATGCGCTTGGTCGCGTAGAAGTTGACGTAGGGCTTGTTGGTGTAAGGATCGCGCAGGATCGAGGTTTCACGGCGCTCGGTGATGATATAGCCGTTCTTGAAGTTGCCGAAGGCGATCGGCAGGGCATTTGCCGCCACGTCGGGCATGTCCTCGGCCTCGATTACCGGATAGCCGAGCAGCCGCGCCGGGGCATTTTCGAAGATACCCGGCTGCCACAGGAAGGTCCCGTCGGCGGCCTTGAACTTGCGCACCGCCGCCAAGGTCTTGGTGTTCATCAGGAACACCGCGCCCTGGCGGTGACCGGCGCGCAGGCTGTGGACCAGGTCGATCAGCACCAGTTCGGGGGTAGTGCCGAAGCCGGTGGCGTTGCCGGTGACCACGTGCTGCAGCGTGCCGAAGGCGCGGGTGGCATCGGCGGTCAGCGCGGTCGGCTGCTGAAGGAAGCCCTTGGGCTGGTTGGTGCCGCTGCCGTTGATGAAGGCGGCGCCTTCGGCGCGGGCGAACTCGGTGGCGATTTCGTCCGCCAGCCACGCCTCGAGATCGAAGACTGCATCGTCGAGCATGGCCTGGCTGGCCGAGGGGTTGGCGTAAAGTTCGCCCATCGGCGGGACGATTTCGTTGAACTTCGAGGTCGTCGTCTCGGGCCGCGTTCCGGTTTCGCTGACCCAGCCCGAGTTGGCGGTGCTGTTGGTGATCAGCTTGCGGTAGCCCGCAGTGCCGACCTGCACGATCTGCGCGACCCCGCGGATCGGGCTGATGGTCTTCATCTGCGCGGCGATCATCGCGTCGATCTCGCGCGGCACGGCATAGCCGCCGTCACCGGCCACCGCGCCGGTCACCGACTTGAGTTCGCCGGTCTGGCCGAGGCGGAGGTAGCCGTCGACAAAGCCCTTGAGTTCGGGGCTCGGCTGGGCCGAGGCATCGAGCGCCGGACGCGCGGTCCGCACCGCGCGGTCGAGTCGGCTTTTCACTTCCTCGATGTCGCTGCGCAGCGCGCCAAGCGCCTGGTCGGCGGCTTCCTGCCGCGCAACGATATCGAACGAGGCGTCGAGCGCCGCGTCAGGCTGTTCATGATCCATGGTGTTAAACCTTTCAGGTGGGGGAGAGGCACTGGGGTCTTCAATGATTGGGCGGTCTTCAAGCAATCAGGTGCAGCATCACGAAACGAAGTGAACTCGGGCGCCGTGCTGCATCGGGTGCGAGACGAGGCTGACCTCGAACAGGTCGACGTCGGTCAGGTCGCGGCCTTCCACGGAGCGGGAAAAGCCGCGCGCGCGAAAGCCGAACGACAGCCCGGTCACCGCGCCGCGCTTGAGCGCTGCCGCCGCACCGCCTTCGGGATTGTCGATGCTGGCAATCACCTTCAGACCGCGCTCGTCCTCGCCGACCTCCTCGATCCAGCCGATCCGCTGGTCGGGGCGGTGTTGCCAATAGAGCGGCAACGGATCGCGCCGTTCGGCGAGCGTGCGTTTGAACGCGCCGGGACGGATCGTGTCGCGCCCGGCATCGCGCTTGTCGAACAAGGCGGCATAGCCCGCAAATTTGAGCGCAGTGGACGCGGCCCCTTCACCGCGGACTTGATCCGGGGTCACTTCAGCAGGTCCGCCATGCCGGTGCGAAAGACGATGCCAAGCAGCAGCAGCGCCAGCGCGCCGCGCACCACCCAGGCGATCGCCGCCTTCCACGCCGAGGCCTTGGCGTCACGCCAGGCCTGCAGGAGCTGGCGCAGCTCGGAAAGATCGGCCAGCGCGGCGGGATCGTCGAGCCCCATGTGCAGCAGCACGCGTTCGGCGCCAAGCTCACTGGCTTCCTCGATGATTGCGCGTAGCGTCACCAGGCCGGCGCCTTCGTCCTCGGCCTGCGCTACCAACCGCGCGACCATCTCGTTTCTGTTCATGATATGTTCTCTCAAGCCTTCGCCGCAATCCCCAGCATCGCCCGCTTCTCCTCGTCGCTGAGGAAGCTGGCGGCGCTCACCTGCGCCCACAGCTTTTCGCGGTCGTCGGCCAGCGCGGGCACGCGGTCGAGATCGATCGCGAGTGCGGCCTCGGGAAACCAGGTGACCAGGCCTTCACCCAGCGCAGCGAAAATCTTGTCGGCCAGCGGCAGCAAGGTCAGCCGCCACAGCGCCCGGTTGGCCTCGCGGTAATTGGCGTAAGTCGCATCGCCGGGCAGCCCGAGCAGCATCGGCGGCACCCCGAAGGCCAGCGCGACATCGCGCGCCGCCGCAGCCTTCAATTCGGCAAAGTCCATGTCGGCGGGCGACAGGCTCAGCGCCTGCCACTTGAGCCCGCCTTCCAAGAGCATCGGCCGCCCGGCATTGGCATGCCCGGCATAGGCTTCGGCCAGCTCGGCCTTGAGCCGGTCGAACTGGTCGGGCGAAAGCCCGCCGCCATCCCCGGCATCATAGACCAGCGCCCCCGAAGGCCGCGCCGCGTTTTCGAGCAGCTGGCGGTTCCACAGCCCGGCGGCACTGTGCGTCGCCACCGCCTGGTCCGCCGCAGTGAGGCAGCCCGCGCCGTAATGATCGTCGGCCGGGTGGAACGACTTGATGTGGATCAGGTTGGGCGAGGCGTCCTCATCGAGCAGCGGGATCGACAGCACTTTGTCGCCAAGCTTGTAGCTATAGCCGGTCGGCCATCCGTCGCTCCCGGCGATCACGCTGATCCGCTCGGGCCGCAGCGCGAACAGCTCAACCGGCCGCCCAGCGCCGTCCTTGACCAGCTGGATGAAGGCATTGCCGTGGAGCAGCATCTGGCTGGCAAGCGTCTCGAGCAGCGATTGCCCCGCGCTGGTCGCCTTGACCAAGGCGGTCAGTTCGGGATCGCCCTCGACCAGCGCCGCCCCGCCGATCCCCTCGGCCACCAGCCGCACCGCGCGCTGAGCCACCGGGTTATCGAGGTAAGCACGCTTGACCGCCGAGCTGTATTCGAACGGCATACGCGGATTGCCAAGGTCGCCGAACAGCCAGGGTGAGGCGAAAGAACGCAACAACGCCGGACGCGCGTCAACGCGTCCGGCTGATTTCCAGCCGAAGACTTTCATAAATTCTCCAGTATTTAGGGCTTTTCGCCGACCGAGTTAGTCTTTGGGACGCTGAGGTTGCGCAGCAATGGTGGGCAAAGGAGGCAGCTCCAGATTGGCGGCCCAAGCAAGATGTGCGGCAAGTGCGCGGAAGTATGGATACGCAGCGAAGACGCCAACATTGTGAGCAAAAGCCTTTGCTGCGTTAGGCGCGACTTCTCCGTCAACCAAGTATACAACTGCATAGTCAGCGCTCAGCAGGAAGGACTTACCCCTAGGGTTCTTTCCCCGAACAAAGTATTGAATCACTACATGTGCGGCCGATTGTTCCGAATCAAAGCCGCATGAAAGAATTTTCCGGCCATAAATAAGCTTAGTTTTTGTGCCAATCTCAAACCCCGGTTCAATATTGGACTTAACTTTCAATAAACTAACTGTTGCAAGATCAGCAATTTTTGCGACAGCGTTATATTCACTGGATGAAAATCCCGTGTCATCGCTAGAACCAATCTGTTCGGCTGTGATGTCAGTCATTACGCGGCCTGTAAGAGTCGGGCCGACCTTCGCTGCCGAGACATTGCGACAAGTGTCGAAACGTCAGTCGTATCGTGGCAATCGCCATCAATCGGTTGACTCCAGTCATCTTGGCCCTGCCATTTTCCGATCTCTATCACGCTGCCTCCAGAGGCGGCGATCGCTTGCCTTTGCCGTTCAATCACTCGAGCGTCCGCGATACGGCGTGCCCACCCACAAGAAAGCTCAGCCGTTTCGTCAAGAGCGTGAAAGACTCTAGCGATCGTGCGCGCGGTCAAGTTGCTACCGTCGCCCGCAAAAAATTGCGTCACGCGGGGCTTGGAGACGCCAAGACGCTTGGCGAGTTCCGCTCGAGAAACGCATTTACGCTCCATCATATCGTGAAGCAGCGCTTGGATGTCCGCGACAAATTCCTCCTGCGCAAACAACACAGCCTCGGCGTCGTCAACAGGCCTAAGCTCATCGGCAAGGAATGCGGCTTTGCTCATCATTATCGTTCCAATTTCAATTCCGTCGCGAGCCTCACGACGCGCTTAAACACAGCGGGATCGGCGCCATCTGATTTTTTCGTATCTAACGCAGTGACCACAAACGTTCGGCCAGACCAATTGGATGCAATTGTACCGTAGACTCGCGACTGATAAGATTTGAATTCATCAACCCGATACTCTCCGAATTTTCCGAGCATTTTGTAGCGTTCAGGCGGAAGATGGAGTCCCCCATCGCACCAAATCTTCATCCATTTGGCCAAGCTTAACTGATCTTTGCGAGGGAACTTCAAAAACTCCTTCCAAAGCTTTTCAAGAATCACAACTGAGTTTCCACCGCTCGAAACTAGGACCTTGAGGCCCAGCTTTTGAAACGGCGAATCATCAGATTGATCTTCCATGCACACTGCCCAGTTAAGATTTAGCTTAACCCTTGGCAAGGGTTTATCGCCTGCCAAGCGGGACAGTCGTGTAAAAATCAGCAGAAATCAACTACAAACCCGCCCAAATCCGCGGCTCTCTCCGCCGCTCAAGCATCAACTCACTCATCCCCCAGACCAGCGCATCGGCCCGGTCCGGTGAGCGTCCCGGTCCCTCATAACGCCCGCCCGCCATCAGTCCGCAGAGCTGATCCTCCAGCGCCGGAAACAAACCCGCGTGAAGCACCTTGCCGCTTTTGTAGAGCGTCAACACCGGCTCGGCGCGCGCGATCTTGCCCCGGCTGGCATGAACCAGCTTGACCGGCAGCGAAACATCCGCCGCGCGCAGCACGCTTTCAACCATGGCGCCGCCCTGGTTGGCCTCCGCCACCACGCGGTCGGCCTGCCAGACGCGCGCGGCGTCTGCCACGGCACGGGCCCAGCGATCGGGGCTGGCCTTCTCCACCGAGCAATCGGCGAGGACCCAGCCCCGGCCGTCCACCCCCTCCATCACGACGACGATCCCGCAGGCGTCACCGCCCGCCGAGGCCGGCGGATCGACCGCGACGACCGTGCGGCGGGGCAAGGGCACGGCACCGTCATGGCGGCAGGCATCGAGCAGTTCGCGCGACCACAGCGCGCCTTCGGCATGATCGAGCAGCACACCGTCGAGTTCCTGGCGGCCAAAGCTGGTCCCGGCGAACTCTTCGACGACCTGAGCGAAATAGGCCGGCGGCAGAACCGCGCGGTTGTCGCTGGTCTTGCCTTTCGCCAGCACGACCTTGCCGCGTTCGGCATCTGCCATCAGGCGGCTGAGCAGCGCCGATTTGCGCGGCGTGGTGGTGGCGAGCACGCGGGGGTTGTCGCCAACCCGCATGGTCAGCATCAGGTTGGCCCAGGCCAGCTGCGCGCGGCTGCCGACATTATCCCACTTGGCGATCTCGTCGCACCAGGCGTGGCTGTGCTGCGGCCCCCGCAAGCTATCGGGCTCGCCCGCCGAATAGAGCCAGGCCACCGCGCCGTTCTCCCAGGTCAACCTGCGCAGGCTCGGTTCGTAGATCGGCGCGAGCGCGCCGGGCGCGGCGCGCAGCACCCCGCTGTCACCCTCGACCATCACGCCGCGCACTTCGGCCAGGTTCGCCCCGACCAGCGCGATCCGCGCGCCGGGATCGCTCCGCGCCACGTCGCGTACCCATTCGGCCCCGGCGCGGGTCTTGCCAAAGCCGCGCCCGGCGCTGATCAGCCAGGTGCGCCAAGCTTCGCGCGGGGGCAGCTGTTCGTCGCGCGCCCAGCCCTCCCAGTAATACGAGCCGAGCGCGGCAAGCTCGTGCGGGGCGAGCTGACGGGCGAGTTCGATGCGCACGGCGTCCGCTTCGGGGCCGGGTTTGCGCAGCCAGGTGCCGCGCGAGGGCGCGGCCTTTTTTCTAGCCATGAGGCTTGGCCCGCCTGGCGATGTCCGCCCTGATCCGGCGTTCGGTTGCCGCGCCTTCCTTGGCCCGGGCGCGCAGCGCGTCGATCTTGGCGTTGATCGATTCGATCGTCGCGGCTTCTTCGGCCAGGGTGCGGCGGCCCTTCTCGCGTGCCACGTTCTCGCGGTGCGCGCTGAGGCAGCGCAGCGCGGCGGCAAAATCGAACTTGCGCGTGTTGCCTTTGTCGTCCTCGTCCTCCAGCCGCCCGTCGCGCAGCCGGGCCAGCAGATCCATCTCGAGATTGTCATAGCCTTCGGCCAGTGCGGCGTACCAGCGCTGCGCGAAGTCGGGGTCGGTGCGGCGCAGGGTGTAAACCTGGCCGGTCGAGAGGCCCGCCACGGCCGCCGCCGCGGCGACGTTGGAGGTTTGCGCCAGCTCGGCAAGGAAACGGTCGATCCGGGCGGCGCCGCACGGCTTGCGCGGTCCGGTCCTGCCGCGCTTACGCCCGTCGATCACGGCAATTGCGTCCCACGCGGCGCGGAAGGCGTCGTTTGTCTGGCGGCGGTGATAGGGGGTGGAACTGGCTACTCCGGCTTCGCGGCAGGCCGCAGCGATGCCCTTTCCGGCGCGCAAGGCGGCAAGAAACGGCTGAACCCACCGGGGCTCCCCCGGTCGCGTATGATCAGTCATGGTCGAAACTCTGTTGGGGGGCGCGATCACGCAGAAAGGCGGCACCGTTGCCGGTCCGCCCGTTCGAATCACACTATCGCGATGTTCCTTATTTGTGCCATAATAGCGTGACGATGTCAAGTGCAAAGAACCAAATCGGTTCGTCATACAATCAGGATTGTCATCTCCGAACTACCTTCGTAGCCTCCATCCATGACCGAGCCATTCCCTGAAGGCACCGTCCACCAAGCCCCGGACGATCTGCGCACTGCTATCCAGGCGGACCCCGAACTGCTCGCGCTGTGGGAGGGGCTCACCCCGCTGGGCCGCAACGAATTCGTCTGCTGGGTGCTCGATGCCAAGCAGGCCAAGACCCGCGCACGCCGGATCGTCCGCACCGGTGAGGAGCTGCGCGAGGGCAAGCGCCGGCCGTGTTGCTGGGCCGGCTGTATCCACCGCACCGACAAGGCGCCGAGCAAGTGGCAGCAGGCGGTGCTGGCGGGCGCAAAAAAGCGCTAGCCCAGCCTCGGCGCTTGCACGCCGCGCCTCGCTCGGACAAAGCAGCGGCACCCGCTGACACAGGACTTTCCATGCTTCGCCCGCTGTACAACTGGACCATGGCCAAGGCCGCGCACCCGCATGCCGAATGGTACCTGGCTGCCTTGTCGTTCATGGATGGCGGGCTGTTCCCGTTCCCGCCGCACCCCTTACTGGGCCTCATGTGCCTAGCGGAACCGAAGAAGGCGGTGCGCTTTGCCCTGATCACCACGATCGCCTCGGTGCTGGGCGGGCTCCTCGGCTATGGCATCGGCCACTTCCTCTACGATACGCTCGGCAATCAGCTGCTCGGCGCGCTCGGCCTGACCGAATCGTTCCCCAAGGCCGCCTGCTACCTGCGCGCCTATGGCTGGCAGATCATCGTGTTCAAGGCGGCGACCCCGATCCCGTTCCTGCTGATCTCGCTGACCGCCGGGTTCATCAACTTCCCGCTGGGTCTGTTCATCGCCGCCAGCCTCGCCAGCCGTGCGGTGATCTTCGTCACCATCGGGGTGCTGTTCCGGATCTTCGGCGCGCCGATCAAGGCGTTCATCGACAAGTATCTGGTCTGGCTGACGCTTGCCCTGGTCGCGCTGGTGGTCGGTGGCTACGTCGCCTTCGCGATGCTCAGCGGCGAAGGCCACAAGACCAGCGACAAGTGCGAGGCCGCCACCACCGTGGTTGCCGCATGATCAAGCTCTACCACTGCGCTGATGCGCGCTCGTTCCGGGTGCTGTGGGCGCTCGAGGAACTGGCGCTGCCGTACGAGCTCGAAGTGGTGCCGTTTCCGCCGCGCTTCCGGGTCGAAGGGTACAAGGATCTCAATCCGCTCGGCACGGTCCCGGCCTGTTTCATCGACGGTGCACTGATGACCGAAAGCGCGGCGATCCCGCATGTGCTGGCGACGAAGTTCGGGCCCAGCGATCTGGCGGTCGCAACCGATGATCCGGCCTATCCGGCCTACATGAACTTCCTCTTCATGGGCGAGGCGACGCTGACTTTCCCGCAGACGATCCATTTGCGCTACACCCGGCTCGAACCGCCCGAACGCCGCGTGGCGCAAGCGGCGGAGGATTACGCGCTGTGGTTCGGGGCGCGGCTGCGGGCGGCCGAAACGATGCTGCAGGGCAATTATGCCTGCGCCGGGCGCTTCACGATGGCCGACATTTCGCTCGGCTATGCGGTGATGCTGGCGCAAGCGATCGGGCTGGAAGAGCAGGTCACACCCGGCATGGCGGCCTATCTCGAAAGGCTGAGCCAGCGGACTGGCTTCCAGCGCGCCAAGGCAGCACAAGGGTCAGGCGCCATCGCCAGCTAGCGCAGGTTGGACCATGCCTCGGTCACCGCATCGACGAGCGGCTGGTGCAGCTCCGATCCCGCCAGAAACCGATCGAGCCGCGCATGATAAAGCGGCAGCCCCGCAGTCGGTTCGAGCTCAAGCGCTTCGGCCAGATGCTGCGTCGCCACCTCGGTTCGCCCCTCATGACCATCGACCGCCGCCAGCATCAGCTTGGCGATGAAATTGGTCGGGAACAGCGCCAGACTTTCGTTGAAACACGCACGGCCCGCGTCGAATTTGCCGCGCCGGGTGTGGCAGATCCCGCGCCAGACGTGGGTTATGTAGTGGAGGTGCGATTCCGGTTCGACCGCAAGGAAGTTGTCGAGGTGGAGCAGCGCATCGCTTTCCATGCTCAGCAGCAGGGCGTTGATCCCGGCGGCATAGTGCGCGAGGCCGTGGCCGCGGCGCAGGCGGATCGCCTTGAGCGCGCGGGGCAGGCCATCGGCTGGGCGGCCAATATAGGCACTGGCGCAGGAAATCGCGGCGAGCACCGCGGCATTGTCAGGATCGAGCACGAAGGCGCGTTCGATGTGGTGGCGAATGTCGCGTTCCTGGACCGGATCGTGCAGCGATACCGAAAGGTAGGCGCCAGATACCGTCAGTGCGAGATAGGCCCGGGCGAGCCCGTAATCCGGGGCGATGTCGACCGCGCGCTGCGCTTCGGCGATCGACCGGGTCAAGGGCTCGAGCCCGTACTCGCGGATTGCTGCAAGCGACCGCACGGTGCATTCCCACGCGGTCAGGTTCGACGGCTTGCGCAGGGCGCGGTCCATTTCGAGCTTGAAGATCGTTGCGCCGAGCCACGCGGCCAGTTCAGAGACCAGCTCGGTTTCGAGCGCGGCGAGTTCGCCCGTCGGCCGTTCGAACTTCTGGGTCCAGACAATCGACTCACTCGCCGCTTCGATCAGGTGAGCGCTGAGCAACAGGCGCCCGCCAACCCGGCGAAAGTTTCCGCCCAGGAAATACCGCACGCCCATGGCAAGGCCGGTCGCAGCAAGGTCGGTGGGCGGCGACGCGCGCAGCCGCGCGGTGGCGGAACCGGCCAGAACGCGCACGTTCACGCCCTCCGACAGCGCGTCGATGATGTCGTCGACCAGGCCCAGGGCAAAGCTGTCGTCGCCGTCTCCACCCGAACGGGCCTCAAATGGCAGCAGGGCAAGGCTGGGCACATCGCCGCGCGCCGCGCCCATGTCCGCCTCAAACGAGGACAACCGGTAGCCGACCTTGGTGATGGTTTCGATTTCGAACGAACCCGACCGGGCCGCCACCTTGCGCAGGCGCTGGATCACCCGTTGCAGCGCGTCTTCGCCAACCACCGTGCCGCCCCAGCATGCCGCGGACAGGTCCGCGCGCGAGACCGCCATCCCGCGCGCGCGGCCCAGCGCGACGAGCACTTCCATGACCCGGGGTTCGAGCGATTCGCGCGCCCCATCGGCATAGGATATCTGATGCAGCCGCGGCTCCACCTGCATGCCGCCAAGCGCGAACGGCTCCGACTTGGACAGGTCGACCGGCGCATCGAAAGCCGGTGCAGGATCAGCCCCGGTCAGTTCTGCATTCGCGACCGCCCTATCGTTCATCGCGCCAAGATTTACCCACAAGTCTAGGAAGCGCAAAGGAATTGTCGCTCCTTTCGAACGAATCTTCGCAGGTCACCTAACAAATCATCGGCAAATCATCGGCTCCGCGCCCTGTTGTCGCGCAGGGTTTGGGGGCATTGGGGGCCATGCAGTTGCACGGTTCGCCTTGCGCTGCCGTTCCTGGCCGTCTGCGACCCGGCGGTCAGGTCCTATTTCACTGGACCCCGCCAGACCGCTTCCTTGGCGGGACTGGCGGGGTTCATTTTTTCTGGCGCAAATGCCCCGAGCCGCGCCCGCTAGGGCTTGATCGGGACGGTGTAATTAAGCCCGAGCCGCCCGCCATCGGGATAGATCGTCTGCCCGGTGATATAGCTGCTTTCATGGCAGGCGAGGAACACCGCGACCGCCGCCACTTCCTCGACCGTGCCGCAGCGCCCCAACGGGGTGCGGCTCATGATCCGGTCTTCCGCCGCCTTGTCGTTCATGATGCCCCTCAGCATGTCGGTCAGGATCGAGCCCGGGCCGATCGCGTTGACCCGGATGCCCCTGGGGGCGAGCGCGAGCGCGGTGACATTGGTCAGCTGGCGCATGGCACCCTTCGAAATCGCGTAAGGAATCTGGTTGGGGATCGCGAGCACCGCATTGACCGAGCTCATGTTCACGATCGCGCTGCCTGCGCCCATCAGGCGGGCCGCAGCCTGCGTCGCCCACAGCGCCGACTTCAAGTTGATCGCGAAGACCCGGTCGAAATCCTCTTCGGCCAGATCATCGAGCTCGGCGGCGTGAGTCACCCCGGCATTGTTGACCAAGATATCGAGCACGCCCCACTTTGCCGCGACTCGCGCAAAAATACGGTCGATCTCGGTCTTGCGCGAGACGTCGGCGACGAAGCCTTCCTGCCCCAGGTCGCTGGCGGTGCTGGACAGCTGCGCTTCGTCCACATCGACCAGCAGCACTTCGGCGCCCTCGGCCACAAAGGCCTCGGCAATCCCGCGTCCGATCCCTTGCGCTGCGCCGGTCACCACCGCGCGCTTGCCCGCGAGCCGCTCAGTCATGGCGGTTTACTTTCGCATTGGCCTCGGCAATCGCCCGTTCGGCCACGCCGCGCATGACCGCATAGCCAGCCGCATTGGGATGCACCCCGTCGGGACCGAATTCGGCCGGGAGCTCGCCGGCCGGACCGGCCAGCGCTGAGTGGTAATCGGCAAAGACCACGCCGCGCTCTGCGGCATAGGCCTTGAGCCACTGGTTGAGGCCCGTGATCCACGGAGCGGGCTTGACCGCGGGTTGCCAGCCGAAAGTGGTTGCCGGGGGGATCGATCCCAGGATCACCGCAATATCGTTCGCACGGGCAATGTCGACCATTGCGTGGACCGCGTTCTTGTACGCCTCGGGGCTGGTCGGCCCGGTGTTCCCGGCGATGTCATTCGTGCCGACCATAATGTGCACCACCTGAGGGCGCAGCGCGACCACGTCCTGCCAGAAGCGGACCAGCACTTGCGGGCTGGTCTGACCGGAAATGCCGCGATCGAGATGGCCGTGCGCAAAGAAGTCCGGGTCGGCGACAAGCCAGTTCTCGGTGATCGAATCGCCGATGAACACCACCCGCGGCGGATGCGCCGGATCGAGCGCCGCGTTCTCCGCCCGGTAGCGGCACAGCCAGGCCCAATCAGTTCTTAGTACATGTTCGTCGAGCGCGAACCGCCCTGGTACCGGTGCCGGGCAGGGCGTATCGCTCATCCCGGGCGGTACGGGCACGGGTTCAGCCGCGAATGCCGGAGCGGCGAGCGGCGCCAGCGCAAGGGCTGCCAGCAGCCACCTAGCCAATGATCCCGACCTTGGCCCCGGCGCGCTTGAACATTCCGATGATCGTCTGGACCTGTTCGGCGCTATGCTCAGCGCAGAGCGAGCAGCGCAGCAGGGTCATGTTGGCAGGCGTTGCCGGCGGGCGGGCGAGGTTCACATAGAGGCCTTCCTTGAGCAGCGCCTCCCACATCGCCGCGCCGCGTTCCAGATCGGGCATGATCACCGCGATGATCGCCGATTGCGGCTCGCTGGTGCCAAGCTGGAAGCCCGCTTCGGTCAGGCCTTTGTGCAGCACCTTCGAATTCTCCCACAGGTGCGCCCGCTTGTTGCCGCCGTGCATCAGCTTGCGGATCGAGGTCGCCGCGGTCGCCACCACGCTCGGCGGCAGACTCGCGGTGAACACGTAGGGGCGGCAGACCAGCCGCATGATCTCGAACTTGGGATGATTTGAAACGCAGAAGCCGCCGACCGTGCCGACGCTCTTGCTGAAGGTGCCGATCACGAAATCGACTTCATCAAGGCAGCCCTGATCCTCGGCCACGCCGCGGCCGTTGGGGCCGATAAACCCCATCGAATGCGCTTCGTCGACCAAGACCATCGCGCCGTTTTCTTTTGCGACCCGGACCATCTCTTTCAGCGGGGCAATATCGCCCAGCATCGAATAGACCCCTTCAAGGATCACCAGCTTGCCCGCGCCTGCGGGAATGCGCTTGAGGCGCTTTTCCATCGCCTCGATATCGTTGTGCTTGAACGGCACGATCTCGGCATCGCCCAGCTTGCAGCCATCCCAGATCGAGGCGTGGCTATCGATATCGAGCACGATGTAGTCGCCCTTGCCGGCGATGGTGCTGATGATCCCGAGGTTGGCCTGATACCCGGTCGAGAAGACCATCGCATGGTCCATGCCGTAAAATTCCTTGAGCGCCTGCTCGACTGCCTTGTGCCCGGCATAGGTCCCGTTGAGCACTCTACTGCCGGTGGTGCCTGCGCCGAAGTCGTCGAGCGCCTGCTTGCCCGCCTCGATCACGTCGGGATCGAAGGTCATGCCCATGTAATTGTAGGTCCCAAGCAGGATCGTCTCGCGCCCGTTGC
>JANOAD010000242.1:0-11965 GCA_031410955.1 Novosphingobium sp.
TGTAAATCGAGCCGGTGCGGCTGTTGGCGTGGCTTCCCAGCCCGGCCAGTCCAAGTGCGCCGATCGCGCTGGTCACCACTGCATCCATGATGCCCTCGGGAATTTCCGAACCATCGGCGAGCAGGATCGCCGGGTTGGTCATCAAGTGTCCGACGTTGCGCACGAACAGCAGGCTGCGCCCGGGCAAAGTCAGATCGCCCCACACCCGATCAGGATTGAGGCTGCGCGTGAGCGTCTGGCCGCCCTTTTCGAAGCTTTCGGTCAGGTCGCCGCGGATCACCCCGAGCCAGTTACGGTACGCCGCCAGCTTGTCTTCCGCATCGACTGCGGCGATCGAATCTTCGAGATCGCAGATCGTGGTCAGCGCAGATTCGAGGATAACATCTGCGATCCCCGCCTTGTCGGTGCTTCCAACTGGATGCGTTCGATCAAGGACCAGCTCGATGTGAAGACCGTTATTCGCCAACAACAGCCCCCCGGGCTTACGTCCGACAAGTTTCCTTGGATCGGCAAGCGGCGGATCGCCTTCGCCGTCCCAATCCTCCCAGCTCATGCCAATCAGCGGTGCAGCCAAGGTCAGAAAATACTTTGCCTCATCAATCACCGCTGCGCCGCGAACCTCGTCAAACCCGCCTGGCCGCGCCGGCGCGGCATCCAGCGCATCGGTGCCGTAGAACGCATCGTACAGGCTGCCCCAGCGCGCATTGGCGGCGTTGAGCAGGAACCGGGCGTTGAGCATCGGCACCACCAGCTGCGGGCCGGCCATGGTCGCGATTTCAGGATCGACGTTGGTCGTGCCGATTTCGAACCGCGCAGGTTCGGGCACGAGATAGCCGATACTGGTCAGGAAAGCCTGATACTTGGCCTGATCGATCGGCTCGCCGGCGCGTTCGACATGCCATGCATCGATCTGTGTCTGCAGGTCGTCGCGCTTGGCCAGCAGCGCTTGATTTGCCGGAGCGAATTTGGCCAGAAGTGCGGCAAAGCCGGCCCAGAACGCGGCGGCGTCCTTGCCCTGCGGGGCCAGCACTTCGCTCTCGATGAATGCCGCCAGCGCCGCATCGACTTGCAGCCCGCTCTTCTCGACCCGATCACTCATGACTAACCTCATAGTTGGCTTCAGCGTGTCCGGGGAGGAACGAAGGCGCCTATGCCGCAAGTGCGAAGGGAGCGCAACGGCGACTGGGCGGCGAATTGGATTGAAGTGCTAGGGGTTCACCTGCCCTTCCCCCTCGGCTAGGGAAGTAACAAATGAAACAGCTTTCCCCCCAAGAGACCGCGCTGATCGAAGCCGTCGACCCCGCGCCCATGCTCGAGCAGGTCCAGGCTTGGTCGGCGGTCAATACCGGCACCGGCAATCTCGTCGGGCTCAAGGTGCAGGCCGGGATGCTGGCCGACGCGTTTTCGCAGCTGCCCGGCGGCGTGGGCCTGACCGATGCGGCACCCATAACTGCGGTGGGTGCCGACGGGGTGGAGCGCGAACTTGAAAACGGCCAGCACCTAATGGTGCGGGTTCGGCCCGAGGCGCAGCGGCGCTTCCTGCTGACCGGACACATGGACACCGTGTTCCCCGTGGGCCACCCGTTCCAAGCGCAGAAATGGCTTGATGCGGAGACCCTCAACGGCCCCGGCGTGGCTGACATGAAGGGTGGGATCGCGGTGATCATCGCCGCGCTCAAGGCCTTCGAGGGCAGCGAAGGCGCGGATCAGGTCGGCTACGACGTGATGATCAATTCGGACGAGGAAACCGGGAGCCTGTCATCCGCCGCGCTGATCGCCGAACTGGCGCGGGGCAAGGCAGCGGCGCTGACCTATGAGCCTTCCGCGCTGCCCGATGGCACGCTCGCCGGCGCGCGTGGCGGGAGCGGCAACTGGTCGCTGACCGTGCGGGGCAAGTCGGCGCACGCCGGGCGCAACCCGCAGGACGGGCGCAATGCGATCATCGCAGCCGCCGCGCTGGCGCTGGGCCTCAAGGATCTCCAGCGCGAAGGCCTGTCGGTCAATCCATCCCGCATCGACGGCGGCAGCGCGACGAACGTGGTGCCCGACCTTGCCGTGCTGCGCTTCAACATCCGCCCGCGCAATTTGGCGCTGGCCGAAGCGTTCGAGACCGGGCTGGCCGACCTGATCGCGCGGGTCGAAGCCGAGCACGAGGTTTCGGTGCATCGCCACGGCGGGATCAGCCGCCAGCCCAAGCCGATCGATGCACGCGCGGAAAGGCTGTTCGGAATTGTCGAGGAATGCTCCGCGCTGCTCGGTTCGCCGATCTCGCGGATCGCCTCGGGCGGGGTCTGCGACGGCAACAACATCGCCGCCTGCGGCATTCCCGTGGTCGATACCATGGGGGTGCGCGGCGGGGCGATCCATTCGTCCGACGAATTCCTGATCGTGCCTAGCCTGGCCGAGCGCGCGCGCCTTTCTGCGCTGGTCCTGCACCGCCTTTCAACCGGAGCCCCCTTGTGACTCACGTAATCCGCGCCGCCACCCCGGGCGATCTCCAGCACCTCTATGAAATGGCCAAGCGCACCGGCGGCGGCTTCACCAACCTGCCACCCGACCGCAAGGCGCTGACGACGAAGCTCGAGCGTTCGGCCGAGGGCTTTGCCCGCACCGAGGACACGGTGGCCGACGATCTGTTCGTCTTCGTGCTCGAAAACGTCGCCACCGGTGAGGTGCGCGGGACCTGTCAGGTGTTCAGCTCGGTCGGTCAGAAGTGGCCGTTCTATTCGTACCGGATCGGCGCGCTGACTCAGCACAGTGAGGAACTGGGGCGCACCTTCCGCGCCGATATCCTGAACCTCTCGACCGACCTTGAAGGCGCGAGCGAAGTCGGCGGGCTGTTCCTCCACCCCGGCGAGCGCGCCGGCGGGCTCGGCATGCTGATCGCGCGCAGCCGCTACCTGTTCATCGCCGCGCACCGCGCGCGCTTTGCTGATCGCTGCATCGCCGAGCTGCGCGGGGTGATCGACGAGGCTGGCGGCTCGCCATTCTGGGACGGGGTTGCCGGCCGCTTCTTCGGGATGAGCTTCCAGGACGCCGACGAATTCAACGCCAAGTTCGGCAACCAGTTCATCGCCGACCTGATGCCTAAGCACCCGGTCTACATCGCGATGCTGTCCGAACACGCGCGCAGCGTGATCGGGGTGCCGCATCCTTCTGGCCGCGCGGCAATGCGCATGCTCGAGGTCGAAGGCTTCGCCTGGGAGAACTACATCGACATCTTCGACGGCGGCCCGACCATGACCGTTCGCACCGACCAGATCCGCTCGGTCCGCGAAGCGCAGGTCCAGACCGTGACCGGGATCGATGCGGGCCTTGGCGAACACCAGCGCGGTGAGAAGCGCCTGGCTTCGTTCGGCCATCTCGGCACCTTCCGCGCCGCTTACGGCTGGACGGAACCGCGCGATGGTGGCGTCGCGCTCGATCCCACCTGTGCTGCCAACCTTGGGGTCAAGCGCGGCGACAGCATCACTCACGTCGCGCGCTGGTGAGATGCTGACCGAAATCAACTTCGACGGAATTATCGGCCCGAGCCACAATTACGCCGGGCTCAGCCTGGGCAATCTCGCCTCGGCCGGGCATGCGGGTGAGGTTTCGTACCCGCGCGCAGCCGCCTTGCAGGGGCTGGCCAAGATGCGGCACAACCTGGCGCTGGGGCTGGCGCAAGGGTTCTTCGTGCCGCTGCCTCGCCCCAACTCGGTGTTCCTGGGTGCCATCGCCGCTGACGGCAGCGAGAACCCGCGGCTGCGGGCGGCGGCGTGGTCGGCGAGCTCGATGTGGACTGCCAACGCCGCCACCGTCTCGCCCGCGCCGGATTGTGCCGACGGGCGCTGCCACCTGACCGCCGCCAATCTCGTCACCATGCCGCACCGCGCGCAGGAATGGCCCGATACGGTGCGGCAATTGCGCCTCGCCTTTGCGAACAGCGCGCATTTCGCGGTGCACGATGCGGTGCTGCCGTGTTTCGGCGACGAGGGCGCGGCGAACCACATGCGGATGTGTGCGGGGCACGGTACGCCAGGGCTCGAAATCTTTGTTTACGGCACCACCGGCGGCGCGTTCCCGGCGCGGCAGCATGTCGAGGCGAGCCGCGTCGTCGCACGGCGCCACGGGCTCGAGCCTGCGCGGGTCCTGTTCGTCGAACAGAACCCCCAAGCGATCGCGGCGGGGGCGTTCCATAACGATGTCGTCGCGGTGGCCAACGAGCGGGTGCTGTTCATCCACGAGCAGGCCTTCGTCGATCCCGAAGGTACCTATGCCGCGATCCGCGCTGCGATGCCCGAGGCTGAGATCGTGGTGGTGCCCGCCGACATGGTCAGCCTGGCCGATGCGATCGCCAGTTACCTGTTCAACGCGCTGCTGCTCACGCTCCCCAGCGGCGAAATGGCGCTGGTAGTGCCCAGCGAAGCCGCCGAGCACCCCCGCGTGGGTTCGTGGCTGGAAGGCATGCTTGCTTCGAACGGGCCGATCCGCCGCGTGCTTCCGGTCGATGTGCGCCAGTCGATGGCCAACGGCGGCGGCCCCGCCTGCCTGCGGCTGCGCGTGGTGGCCGATCTGGCCACGGTCGATCCGCGCTTCCTGCTCGACGAGGCGAAAGCCGCGCGGATCGAAGCAGTGATTGCGCAGCATTGGCCCGCGTCGATCTTGCCTGCCGATATCGGCTCCGCTGCGCTGGCCCAAGGGGTGATCGCAGCCCGCACGGCGCTGCTCGAGACACTCGGCTTGTCCGAATTGTGTTAGGCTCTGTCGCAAGTGTTTACACATGGGACAGCGTTAACCTTACCGAGCTTGCAAATCTGCCGCTGGCATGATGATTGCTGTTATTCGCGTAAAGGAATTGCAGGTCGCCATGTTTCAGAAAATTCGCCGTTTATTCGTGATCAAGACCCCGATTGAAGCATACCTGATCATCTACGCCCTCGCGCTCGGCGCGGTTGAGCGCGGCAACGTCTATATCCAGCGTTTTCCGGGCTTCGGCGGCAAACTGCTGTTCCTCGCCTGCATGGGCGCGGTGTTCATGGCCGGCGCAAAAATCCTCGACTGCCTGAAGCACGAGAAGCGGCTCAAGGAACGGCCTGAAACGGCGTTCTAACGGCCGTTTGGCTCACCCGAAGCACCTCTATGATGTTTCGTGGCGCCGCAGGCTGCAGCCCCATCTAATCCTGACTTGGATACTCAATGCAGCTTCGCCGCAGAGCGCTACGTCTTAGGTTCTTCGGGTGAAAATAAGTGGGGAGCTTCTGTTGCCCGGTGCCCCCCGTACCGCTGGAATCCGTTCTGTTGCCCGGTCGGTCCAACCGCGCTTTAGCTTTGTAAATTCAGGGCGTTAGCCCGTCACATTACGCCGCGAGAGCGAGTGCTTCGTTGTCGTTGGCACTTATGGGTTTTGAGCCTTGAACGGGTTACTCAGCCCGGGTGAAAACTGCGCTTTTCAACACACGTCGATCCTAGTTCGGCCCCGTCATTACCCCTGCGACAACAGAGGAGGTGGTGGAGCCGCCGGGTACCGCCCCCGGGTCCGCTGTGCCTATTGCACGCAACAATTTATCACCATAGCCGGGCGAACCCGGCAGGGACCTATATAGGCGCTTCAAACTTAATGTGAAGTGACTGATCAATGCTGCGCTTTGGCGGGTAGCTCCGAATGTCTCACGCCAAGACGCCAAGAGGGCAGCTTGCGCCGCAGGCCTTGTTGCCAGACCTGCGGCCAAACCGGGTAAACAACATCGCCTGCGGCGGCGCAAATCTGCGCGACATCTTGGCGTCTTGGCGTGCGAAATTCGTCAGCCCTTCTTCAGCGCATCCCTGATTTCCGTCAGCAACTCGACTTCGCTCGGTCCGGCAGGCGCTGCCGCGGCAGGCGGATTCATGCGGTTGGCGAACTTGACCAGCTGGAAGATCACGAAGGCCAGGATCAGGAAGTTGAGGATGACGCTGACCATATCGCCCCACGCCAGTACATTGGCCCCGGCCTCTCTTGCAGCCGCCAGCGGCATCCCGTCGGTGACCTTGTCCGCCCCGCCGAGCACCACGTATTTGTTCGAAAAATCGAGCCCGCCAAACACCGCACCGATGATCGGCATGATGATATCGTCGGTCAGCGCGGTGACGATCTTGCCGAACGCCGCACCGATGATCACGCCGACCGCAAGATCCATCACGTTACCCTTGTTCACGAACTCCTTGAATTCTGATAGCATTGACATGGCGACCCCTCCGTCATTTGGTTAGTCTGGAAAGGCTGCCACAGAACCGCCTCCCCCTCAACAACCGATTGCGGCCCACTATTTGCGCGGCTGGTGCTTGAACAGCCTAATACACACGCTACATTCGCTGGCATGGGGCGGCGTCGCCGCTCGTCTGGAGGGATTGAGTCCATGTCCGAACGTCTTTCGAGCATCCTGCCGCGGGTTGCCGTGGTTGCCGTGATCGCTGCCAGCCTGAGCGGCTGCGGAGTCAACTCGGTGCCCAAGGCCGAGGAAGTGGCAAAGGCCAAGTGGGGCGACGTCCAGGCAGCGTTCCAGGAACGCGCCAATCTGTATAACAACCTGGCGGCAATAGCCAAAGGAGCCGGTGTGCTTGAAAAGAGCACACAGGTTGATGTGACCAATGCGAGGTCCAAGGCCAGCAGCATCCAGCTAAATCCAGGTGACCTGTCCGATCCCGCCAAGATGAAGGCCTTCCAGGATGCGCAGGCCCAGCTTGCCGGCGGACTGGGCCGTCTGCTTGTTAGCGTCGAGGCCTATCCCGATCTCAAGGCCAACCAGAACTACCTTATGCTGCAAAGCCAGATCGAAGGTTCTGAAAACCGCATCCGCGTCACAATCAAGGACTATAACGAGGCGGTGCGCGCCTACAACACCACGATCCGCACCTTCCCCGACGCGATCGGCGCCAAGGTGATTTACGGCGCGAAGCCAATGGTTCCTTACGAAGCGGTGACCCCGGGCGCGAACGTCGCGCCCAGCCTCGACGGCAAAGTCTAGGACCGGAAAATGACCCACCAGCCTGGCACTGCCGGGCGTCCCGTCCGGCGCTTCGCGGGATGCGCGTTGCCGATCGCGCTGGCGAGCATCCTGCTGGCGCTGGCGGTGTTTATGGGCCAGAAGGGAGCGTCCGCTCCGAACCCGCCTGTGGCGCAAGCCGCGCCAAGTAACACGCGGGTGCAGGTCGGTCAGGTGGTCCAGCAAGGCGGTCCGGCGGTCATCGTGCCCAGCACGGCTGCGACCTCGCTGCCCAATTCCTCGCTCAAGTTTCCCGCGCTGACCGGCCCGGTGGTCGATCAGGCGAACATCATTCCTGACGATGAGGAAGTACGGCTGACGCAGAAGCTGCTGGCACTCAAGCAACAGAGCAATCGCGAGTTGCAGGTGGTTACCCTGGCCAGCCTCGATGGCAATGACATCGCCGATTACGGCTACCAGCTTGGGCGCGCCTGGGGTCTGGGCGACAAGGCCAAAGGTAACGCCGCAATCCTGATCGTCGCGCCGAACGAGCGGCGGATGCGGGTTGAGGTCGGCTACGAACTCGAAGCCACGCTGACCGACGGCCTGTCCTGGCTGATCATCAGCAAAGTGATCACGCCCAAATTCAAGGCAGGCGATCTGCCCGGCGGAATCGAAGACGGCACCGATGCATTGATCGCGCAGTTGCAGCTGCCGGCCGATCAGGCCGCTCAGGTCGCAGCGCAGGCCAAAGCGCAGCAGGCGGCAGCGCAAAAGGCGGCCAAGGACCAGTTCAACCCGGCATCGCTGATCTGGATTGCATTCATCGTGCTGTTCTTCATCCTGCCGATGCTGCGGCGCATGCGCGGCGGCAGGAGCTATCGTTCGAGCGGTCTCGGCAATGTCATCATGTGGAGCGTGCTCGATGGCATGACGCGTGGCGGCGGCGGCGGAAGCGGCAGCAACTGGGGCGGCGGCAGCGGCGGTGGCGGCGGATCGAGCTGGGGCGGCGGCGGTGGCGGCGGCTTCGGCGGCGGCGGCGCATCGGGGAGCTGGTAACCACATGACCCAGCAACTTGCCTTGACCGAAGCCGACCGCGCCGCAGTCAGCGCGGCGGTGGCCGAAGCAGAGGCGCACTCCGCCGGCGAGATCGTGACGATCATGGCCGAACGGTCGGACAGCTATCACGATGTGGCGCTGGTCTGGTCGGCGCTGGCCGCGTTCATCGCGCTCGGGGTGCTGGCCGCGATGCCGCAGTTCTATCTTGGCCTGATCGACCGGGTGAGCGGGTCGTGGCAGCCGGACTGGCAGCCGGGCAAGGTTTTCGCGCTCGCGCTGGTCGGTGCCAGCCTCAAGTTCCTTGGCATGTGGCTGTTTCAACTATGGCAGCCGTTGCGGCTCGCGCTGGTGCCAGGTCCGCTCAAACACGCCCGGGTGCGGGCCCGCGCGGTGACCAACTTCAAGATCGGCGCCGAACGCCGCACCCATGGCCGCACCGGCGTGCTGATCTACCTCAGCCTCGCCGAACACCGCGCCGAGATCGTCGCCGACGATGCGATCGCCGCTAAGGTCTCGCCCGAAGTGTGGGGCGCAGCGATGGCCACCCTGGTCGGCGAAATCCGTGCGGGCCGCGCAGCAGCCGGGCTGGTCGGCGCGGTAGAACAGGTCGGTGCAGTCCTCGCCGAACACTTCCCCCGCGCCGACGACGATGTGAACGAACTGCCCGATCGGCTGATCGAAGTATGAGCGACGAACCCGAACGGATCGAGTGGTCCGGCAAGTTCATCACCGCTCGCACCCGCGGCAAGTGGGAATACGTCACCCGCGCCCGCGGCATCCGCGCCGCGGTGATCCTGGCGATCGACGCGGAGGACCATGTCCTGCTGGTCGAGCAGTACCGCGTGCCGCTCGGCAAAGCCTGCCTCGAACTTCCCGCCGGACTGATCGGCGATGACGCCAGCTCCCCCGACGAAGACCCGGCCGCCGCTGCCGCACGCGAACTCGAAGAGGAAACCGGCTACCGCGCCGACCGCATCGCGGTCATCGGCGAGTTCTACTCCTCCCCCGGCATGGTCAGCGAGAGCTTCACGCTGGTCCGCGCCCACGGCCTCACCCAGGTCGGCCCCGGCGGCGGAACCGAGAGCGAGGACATCACCGTCCACCGCGTCGCGCTAGCGCACCTGCCGCAATTCGTCGAAATAGCCCGCTCGCGCGGATTGGGGATTGACGTGCGGCTCCTGATGTTGCTGGCTCCCGGTATAACGGGAGAGACACAATGAGCGGACGGGTAGCGGGCAAGAAGGCACTGATTACGGGCGCGGCACAGGGTTTGGGCGCGGCGCAGGCGATGATGCTGGCTCGCGAGGGTGCACAGGTCCTGCTCGCCGATGTCAACGCCAGCGGCGCTGCCGACCAAGCCGCCAGGATCAACGCCGAGCTTGGCGCTGGCACCGCCTTTTCGGTCGCGCTCGACGTCACATCGGAAGACCAGTGGATCGCCGCGGTCGATTTCGCGCAGGAATCGATGCAGGGCCTCTCGGTGCTGGTCAACAACGCCGGGATCGGGGTGCGCGGCAATATCGAGACCTGCACGCTGGCCGACTGGCACCGCGGCTTTGCGGTCAACGTCGATTCGGTGTTCCTCGGCTGCCAGAAGGCGCTGCCCTTGATGAAGGACAGCCAGCCCGGCTCGATCGTCAACATCTCCTCGATCGCCGGGCTGATCGCCTCGGACACCATGCCCGGGTACAATGCCAGCAAGGCAGCGGTGTGGATGCTGAGCAAATCGGTCGCGCTGTACTGCGCCAAGATGGGCTGGGACATCCGCTCGAATTCGGTCCACCCGACCTTCATCGACACCCCGATCCTTGACGGCATGGTCGCTTCCTCGGGCAAGTCCAAGGAGGTGATCATGGACAAGCTCGCGCGGCAGATCCCGCTGAAACGCGTGGGCCACCCCGACGATATTGCCAATGGCGTGCTCTACCTAGCCAGCGACGAGAGCCGCTTCATGACCGGGGCTGAACTGAAACTCGACGGCGGCATCTCGGCGATGTAGAGCGCTCCCATGGGGGAGAGCACTGACAAGCCGAAGCAGCGCGCTTTCCGCGTCACCTCGTTCGACGTGGCGGCGGAGGCGGGCGTGAGCCAGTCGACCGTCAGTCGCGCGCTGGCGGGCGATCCCGTGGTCAGCGAGGCGACCCGGGCGCGGGTTGCGGCGGCGGCGGTCAAGCTCAACTATTTCGTTGACGAGAACGCCGCGCGGCTGCGCACCGGGCGCACCGGCACCATCGCAGTGGTGGTGATCTGCCGCCCGGACGAGGACCGCAAGGACCTCAACCCGTTCACCTACGCGCTGCTCGGCACGATCTGCGCCGCCGCCTCGGCGCGCGGGTTCGAAACGCTGGTCAGCTTTCAGGACGGGCCGGCCAACTTGTCGGGTCGGTACGAGGAACAGCGCAAGGCCGACGGGCTGATCGTGATCGGCACCACCCAGAACGAGGCGGCGTGGGACTATTACCGTGACCTCGGTCAATCGGGCATGCACTGGGTCTGCTGGGGTTCGCCCTATGACGAGCTCGAATGGATCCGCAGCGACAACCATCAGGGCGCGGCGCTCGCGACGCAGCACCTGCTCGATGCGGGTTGCACAAATATCGCCTGTATCGCCTCGCTCGATTCGCTCCAGCGCCAGTTCAAGGAGCGCTACGATGGCTATGCCGAAACCCTGGCCAAGGCGGGGCTCGAACCCTGGCTGGTCGAGATCGAGCATGGCCTGAGCCGCGAGGAACAGGGCCGCCGCGCGGTCGCCGCGCTGCTGGCGAGCGGCCGCAAATTCGACGCGGTCTTCGCGGTCTGCGACGAGATCGCGCTCGGCGCCTTGCGCGCCCTGTCCGAAGCCGGGGTGCAGATCCCGCATCAGGCCGCGCTGATCGGCTTCGACGGGATCCGCGCCAGCGCCCACGCAATGCCGCCATTGAGCACGATCGAACCCGATTTCTCCGCCGCCGGGGCCATGCTGGTCGACAAGCTGCTCGCCGGGATTGCCGGCGAAAGCCGTGACACCCGCCGCGTGCCGGTCCGCCTCGTCGCGCGGGCCAGCACCGCGCGCTGATTCCCCTTCCCCCGCTGGAACGATCGGCCGCGCGGAGGGTTACACCTCTGAAGCCGCGCCGCACCACGTCTGCGCGGGGAGAAGAACCATGCACAAGATCGCACTCGCCGCCGCTGCCGCCGCCCTGGCGCTGACCGGGACCGCTGCCACCGCGCAGATGGACCAGACCCGCACCACCACCACGACCCAGACGATGGAACATCCGATGGGCACGATGGAACGCACCACCGTGCGCACCCATACGACCACGATGAAGCACAAGAGCGCGAAGAAGCATCATGCCAACCGCTCGTGGCATTCGAACCGCAACCACTGCAAGACCTGGTGGAGCCACGGCCGCAAGATGCGCAGCTGCCGCGCCCCGATGCGCCACAACATGTAGAGTACCCGGAACGGAGGTGCGCAGATCCCCTCCCAGTACCCCCGAACCGGCGAAGCGCGGTGGCAGCAATGCCGCCGCGCTTTTCATTTCTCTCCCGGATTCAGCGCATCGGGAACCCTTCGCCCGCTGCAGCGTCTAACCCATGACGTATTCGCGTCGCATATAAGGGGATTCCCATGCACAAGTCCGTTACCCTTGCCGCGCTCGGCTGCACAATTCTGGCGCTCGCCGGCTGCAAGCAGGAGACCACTTATCCCGCTGCCGACACATCCACCGCGGTGGTCGTGGTTCCGGCCGAAAGCTCGACCACCACGGTGGTGCCGGTGCCCGGCCCGACCAGCACCCAGGTTGTCGGCGTTCCGGTTCCCGGTCCGACGGTGACCGAGACGGCCAAGCCAACGCCGACCGCCACCTCGATGTAAGCGAACCGCACCGGCGCGCCTTGACCGGCGCGCCGGCAGCGCGGCGACCGGCGGCGCTCACCAATCCTCGTCCTCGAGATAGTGCCACACCGCGGGATCCGC
>JANOAD010000243.1:0-4386 GCA_031410955.1 Novosphingobium sp.
TAACAAGTTCAGGTGGCTGCAGTTCAGCGTGTTCTTCGCGGCGATTTCGATCGTTTCGGTTATTCTGCCAACACAAATTACACCTGAGGGCTTGAGGCGTGAAAAGAGCGCCATCTATCTTTACAACATGACAGTCGGTCCGCTGGTCGATGCGATTGGCAACGGCCCGTTAGCTGGTGTTTTTGCAGCCTTGGCGATTTTCGCACTGATCCGCTCCATCGGCCTGCGCAAGCCGAGTTTGCCGAGCATTGAAATGCCCAGCTTCAGCCTGCCCGAACCGCCTGCCGACTTGTCCGATGTGCCGATGCAGCGCCGCCGCGGTCTGAATGAGATCTCGGCCGCGCCGCCCGAGCCGCCGCGCGCTGCACCCGCCCCATCACCCGCGCCGCCGGAGCTGTCAGAGCCAGTATCCGCGCCTGCGCCCGCTCCATCCGCCATGCCGCGCAAGCCCCTACGTGCCGCGGTCGATCCGTCAAAGGCATTCGCGACCGCCGTGTCGAGCGACGGTGCCACCGCCAATTTTCTTGCCGCTGCGGTCCATGGCCAGCGGATCGATCGCATGACCTTGCTCGAGCAATGGCGGCTGTACCGTCCGGGGCAGCCCGATCCATCGGATGCGGTGCTGGCGCGGGCCGAAGCGCTGGCGCAGGGTCAGCAGAAGCGCGAGACGCCCCATCGCCAGCGGGTCGATCCGGTGGTGCTGGCACGCAAGCCGCGCGAGCCGGGACGCGACTGGTTTGGCGATGCAAGCTGGCTGGGCGGTCTGCCGCGGCTGGGCGGAAGCGCGTGGCCGGTCGGCAAGGACGGGGTTCCTTTGCCCTTTGTGGCCCAGCTCGATCTTGCCGAACTGGCCGCCGTAAATCCTGATACGCCTCTGCCCAGGGAAGGCTCGCTGGCCTTCTTCATCGGCAAGGGCGCAGTAGTGCACGTGCCAGCGGGCGATCATCCGCCGAGCCCGCCGCCAGTTGGCTTGCCGCCAGCCTATGACGAAGACGATTACCCGTTGCCGCAGCGCTGGAGTCGCCTGTCACGCCAGACCTTTCCGTTCTGGCCGGTCGAACCACTACGGCTAAAAATGCCGCCGGATTTGCCCGACCCGGCCGACGACACCGACGTCGTTGAGGAGATCTACGAAACGCAGGATGCGGCGCTGCAGGCGTTGGTCAAGCCGCGCAAATACGGTTTTTCGGTGGAATCGGCAGCCATGGCGGGCGTCTCGAGCGCCGGAAAGCTGTGGTGGTATGCGGCACATCATGTCTTGGATCAGCTGCGCGAAGCGTTCGACAGCGTCCCCGGCCGGATTGCGCGTCAGCAGGAATCGATCGCGAAATCCACGGCTTACCAGGCGCAATTGCTGGAAGAGCCGCCCGGACCCGAACGCGACAAGAAAATTGCGGATGCGCAGCGCCATGAGCAGCTGAGCCGGGGCCGCATCCCGCAATTGGAGGCCGAAGGCGCAGAGCTGGTCGACTTCATCGCGCACTTTGAGCAATTCACCGCCAATCGTCCGGAATGGGAGGAAATGAGCCCGGACGAAGTGGCGATTCTGAAAGATGCGATCCGGCAGGCGCGCGAAGATTTTCCTGAACTTTGCCAGTTCGGCCTGACCTGGCACCCGCGCGATCTCGGCAATTTGTGCGTACGGCGGATGATCACGGGTGATGCCGCGGCGTTTGCCGCCTTGCCGGAAGACATGCGCTGTTTCGTCAACGAGAATTACCGGCTGACGTCGAATTCGCAAATGCAGGTTTTCGGGCTGGGTGGGTGCAAGCAGTCAGCGCTGTACGATCACCTGTGCGATCACCTGCTGCTGCAGCTGGCCTATGAAGACCTGACCGAAATGCGCTTTGGCGACATGGGCCTGTATCAGTACTGGATCGCCCCCGAAGACCTTGCCGCGCAGCGTTTCGACAAGGTGCAGCTGACATTCGAGTGCAGTTAGGTCAGCCCAATTCGTCAGGCCATTGAATTCAGGCACTCGGCAGGACCTGGTCCCACTCGGCCTGGGCCTTGCCGACCATCGTCTTGAGCGCCTCGGCCTGTTCCTGCCATGCTTCGGCCTGCTCGCGGGTCCAGCCCGTGCCCAGCGCCGCCTTGAGTTCGTCCACCACCAAGTCGACGAAAGCATCGTATTCGCGCAGTGGTAGCGCGCCGTAGGCGCGGTGCGTGACGACGAGTTCGGCCACCAGCGGCCAGACCCAAGTTTCGCCGAGCGCCAGTCCATACAGCAGTTGCAGCGTCTCGTCGGTCATCCGCACCGACGTCGCCTCGGGACACAGGAACGCTTTGCGCCGCGCCGGGAACCGGGCGAAAAACCGCTCGTAAAGCCCGTGCCGCAGTTCGATGTTACGCTCAGCCAGCAAGGCCAGCGTGTGCTCCATCGTCGCGGCAGCGGCGCTCACCGGAATGGCGGTTCGTGGAAGGCGCGCAATTTGCGGCTGTGGAGCCGGGCACCCTCGGCCCGCAGCAGATCGCAGGCCGTTGTGCCGATCAGAAGGTGCGAGGCGATCGCTTCCTCGTAGAACTTGTTGGCCTGCCCGGGCAGCTTGATCTCGCCGTGGAGCGGCTTGTCCGAGACGCACAGCAGCGTGCCGTAGGGCACACGGAAACGGTAACCCTGCGCGGCAATCGTGGCACTTTCCATGTCGATCCCGATCGCTCGGCTCAGGCTGAGGCGCTGCGAGCTATGCGTATAGCGCAGCTCCCAATTGCGGTCATCGGTGGTCGCGACGGTGCCGGTGCGCATCCGCTTCTTGAGGTTCGCGCCAACATCGCCGCTGACCATCTCGGCCGCCTGGGCGAGCGCGATCTGGACCTCGGCGATCGCCGGGATCGGAATTTCGGGCGGCAGCACGGTGTCGAGCACGTTGTCGTCGCGCAGATAGGCGTGGGCGAGCACATAATCGCCGATCCGCTGGGTATCGCGCAGGCCGCCGCAATGGCCGATCATCAGCCAGGCCTCGGGACGCAGCACCGCGAGGTGATCGCAGATCGTCTTGGCATTCGACGGGCCGACCCCGATGTTGACCAGGGTGATTCCCGAATTGTCCGGCCGGGTCAGGTGATAGGCCGGCATCTGGTGGCGGCGCCATGCGGTGTCGGACAGCTTCTCACGGGCATTGGCGGTCTTGGCGGTGAGTTCCAGGCCGCCGGCGCCGGTCAGCGAGGTGTAATCGTTCTCGCCCAGTTGCAGCGCTGCCCAGTCAACGAACTCATCGACATAGCGGTGATAGTTGGTGAACAGGATGAAACGCTGAAAGTCTTCGATCCGGGTGCCGGTGTAGTGTGCGAGCCGGGCCAGGCTGAAATCGGTGCGCAAGGCGTCAAACAGCGCGAGCGGATGCGTTCCGTCGCCGCCGGCAAGCTCAACCCCGTCGGCCAGCTCGTCACCGATCAGCGCCAATTCGGTGGTCGGGAAATATCGCGCGATGTCCTGCGGGCTGACGCTGCCAAGTCCGGTGCTGGCATCGATCACATAAGGGAAGGGAATTTCCTGCGCAGAGCGACCGACCTCGATCTCGATCTCGTAATCCTCGGCCAACAGTCCAAGCTGCTCGTGGAGGTAATCGGCGAACAGCGCCGGGCGGGTTACCGTGGTGGCAAAAGTCCCGGTTTGCGCGAGCCGCCCGAATGCCCGGGTGAAATTGCTCCCGGTCTGTTCACCCGCATAGTGCACCCGTAATTCGGGATAGCACCAGGCACGGCTTACGCGGCGATCGGCGGGGGGAAGGGTACCGTCAGCGGCAAATGCAGCGATATCTGCTTGCAGGGTCTGGACGGCGGTTTCGTAAACGCGGACCAATTCCGCGATGTGCTTTTCTGTCATTTCCATCGCGGGCTTATAACCACAGACGGGTGACAATTCAATTGCACGGGCAAAGCGCCAACGAAAAGGGGGCGCCGAAGCACCCCCTGATCGTTCGGCAATGACGTGAAGCCTCAGGCTTCTTCGTCTTCCCCGGCTTCGTCTGCGGCCGGAGCTTCGGCAGCCGGGGCTGCCTCGTCTTCGGTCAGTTCGCCGCCGCCGCCTTCGAATTCCGACGCGGCATCGGCAGCGGCTTCGTCTTCGAACATCGCCTTGATGACGTCGACGCCGGCGGCCTGTTGTTCGGCTTCGTCAGGCGAACGGGCGACGTTGACCTTGACGCTCACCACCACTTCGGGGTGCAGCGTAACCTTGACGTCGAACACGCCGATCGTCTTGATCGGGCGTTCGAGCACGACCATCGACTTGGCGATGCCGGCGCCATCGGCGTTAAGCGCATCGACGATGTCGCGCACCGAGACCGAGCCGTAAAGCTGGCCGGCGTTGGACGAGGCGCGGATCAGCACCACCGACTTGCCATCGACGTTGCCCGAATGCGCTTCGGCTTCACCGCGGCGAGC
>JANOAD010000244.1:0-4916 GCA_031410955.1 Novosphingobium sp.
GCTCTCGCTCGCGCTGGTCGCGCTGCTTGGCGTGGCGCTTGGCGCGGCGGTGCTGCTCGCGGTGCGCAATGCGCTCGGCAGCAACCGCGATACGATCGAGATCGTCCATTTGCTCGGCGGGACCGATGCGCAGATCGCGCGGATCTTCCAGCGCGCGATCGGTTATGATGCGGGGCTGGGCGGGATTGTCGGGCTGGCGCTGGGGCTGGTGGTGGTGCTTCTGCTGGGTCAGCAATTTGCGGCGCTGGGCGCGGGCCTGGTCAATTCGGGCGCGCTCGAGTGGAGCGACTGGCTGCTGCTGGCCTTGATCCCGGTGCTGGGGGTGGCGCTGGCGATGATCACCGCGCGGCAGACAGTGATGCGCGCGCTGCGCAAGATGCTGTAAGGGCGGGTCATGCTGCGGCGAATTGTTTCTCTGATCCTGCTCACCTGGGTGCTGGGCTTCATCTGGTTCTGCCTGTCGCTGGCGCAGCCGGCGGGGGCGGTGAAGACCGATGCGGTGGTGGTCTTGACCGGCGGCGCTGGCCGGGTCGATCGCGGCCTTGCGGTGCTGCGCAACGGGTGGGCGCCGCAGATGCTGGTCTCGGGCGTCGGGCGCGAGGTCAAGCCGGGTGAGTTCGCGGTGCAGTTCAAGGTCAGCCCGGCGCAGATGGACTGCTGCGTGTCGCTGGGCTTTGCCGCGACCGATACCGAAACCAACGGGCGCGAGACCGCAATCTGGATGCGCGAGCGCAAGGTCAGCCGCATCCGCCTGGTCACCAGCGACTGGCACATGCGCCGCGCGGTGTTCGAACTGCGCCATGCGATGCCAAGCGGCGTGGTCATTATCGAGGACGCGGTGCCCACCCATCCCGGCATGCGCACGCTGTTTGTCGAATACCACAAGCTGCTCGCGCGCTGGATCACGCAGGCGGTGACGGGTTGAGATGAGCACGAGCCGCGCTCCCACCATTGCCGAAGTCCTGCGCAGCCTGCTGTTCTATGCCGTGTTCTATGGCGGCAGCGTGTTCATCGTGCTGGCCTGCGTGTTCACGCTGTTCCTGACCTCACGCGAAACCTTCCGCCGCACGGTCGATAGCTGGTCGCTGTTCCACCGCTGGTGCATGCGCAACATCCTTGACATCACCATTCGCGTCGAAGGGCAAATGACGGACGGACCTGTGTTCGTGGCGATGAAGCACGAGAGCTTTTTCGAGGCGATCGACCTGCCGCAGGTGCTGAACTACCCCGGGGTCTTCACCAAGGCCGAGCTGATGCGCATACCCGGTTGGGGGCTTGCCGGGGATCGCTACGGCCTGATCACGGTCGAGCGTGAGCAGGGCGCCAAGACGCTGCGCCACATGATGACCGCGGCCAAGAAGATCAGCGGTCAGGGCCGGCCCTTGGCGATCTTTCCCGAAGGCACGCGGGTCGCGCACGGAACGCGGCCCGAGCTTAGGTCGGGCTTTGCCGGGATCTACAAGCTGCTCGGCCTCCCGGTGGTGCCGATCGCGATCAACTCCGGTCAGCTCTATCACCGGCTGTGGAAGCGTGCGGGCGTGATCACTTACCGGATCTTCCCGCCCGTCGCGCCGGGGCTGCCACGGGCCGAGGCCGAAACGCTGGTCCACGCCGCGATCAACAAGCTCAACGCGCCGTGACCGGAACCAAACGCCGCAATCCGCTGGAGGTGCTGGGCCCCGGGCTCGTTACCGGCGCGGCCGACGACGATCCCTCGGGGATCGGCACCTATAGCCAGGTCGGTGCGCAGTTCGGCTATGGCATGGCCTGGACGATGTTCTTTGGCTTCCCGCTGCTCGCCTCGATTCAGGCGATCTGCGCGCGGATCGGCGCGACCACCGGCAAGGGCATCGCCCAGAACCTGCGCCAGCATTATCCGCCGGCGCTGCTCCGCGGGGTCGTGGTGCTGCTGCTGATCGCCAACGTCATCAACCTGGGGGCAGATCTTGGCGCGATGGGCGCGGTGTTGGCGCTGATCGTGCCAGGGCCGGTGCTGCTGTTTACCGCATTGTTCGGACTGGCCAGCGTCGTGCTGGAAGTGTGGCTGAGTTATGCCCGTTACGCCAGCATTCTGAAGTGGACTACGCTTTCGTTATTTTCCTACGTCGCGGTGGTTTTCGTCTCGCACGTTGCCTGGGGTGAGGCGATCAAGGCGACACTGGTGCCGACCTTCAACTTCGACAAGGACCACGCGATGGCGCTGGTCGCGATCTTCGGGACGACGATCAGCCCCTACCTGTTCTTCTGGCAGGCCGGGCAGGAGGTGGAGGAGCAGCACCGCCGCCACGTGAAACCGCTGATGGTCACGCCAAAAACCGCCGGAATGGAGCTCAAACGGATCCGCACCGATACCCTGGTCGGCATGGGCTTCTCGCACCTCACCGCGCTGTTCATCATCATCGCCACCGCCGCGACGCTCCATGCCCAAGGCATCACCAACGTCACCAGCGCGGCGCAGGCTGCCGAGGCCTTGCGCCCGATCGCCGGGCAGTTTGCCTTCGCGCTGTTCGCGGTGGGGATCATCGGCACCGGACTGCTCGCGGTGCCGGTGCTGGCCGGCAGCGCGGCCTATGCGGTCAGTGAGACCTTCGACTGGACTGAAGGGCTCGACCGCCAACCGCGCGAGGCGAAAGCGTTTTACGCGGTGATCGCGCTGGCGACGCTGGGCGGGGTGGCGCTCAACTTCATCGGGATCGATCCGATGTCGGCGCTCTATTGGGCGGCGGTGGTCAACGGACTGCTCGCGCCACCGTTGATGGTGGTGACCATGCTGATCGCGCGGAACCCCGCGGTGATGGGTGACCTGGTGATGGGCCGCGGGCTCGAATTCGGGGGCTGGCTGGCGACCGCCGTGATGTGGATCGTCGCGGGGATATTTCTGCTGAGCTAGACGCGGGTGACCTTGACCTGCTGGTTAACCAGCTGGGCAATCCCGAAGCTCGACAGGAACGAGCTGTCCGCCGCGTCGCGTCCCACCCCGATCCGGGCGATTTCGTCGGGCCGTGCCATCCCGGTCGCGTCGACCAAGTGCCAGCCGCCGGCGAGATAGATCTCGGCGACGGCATGGAAATCGGGCGGATCCACATCGGGCGCATAGACGCTGGCGTAGCGCGCCGGGATCGAGGCGGCGCGGGCCATGGAGACCAGCACGTGGGCATAGTCCCGGCACACCCCCTGGCGGAGCAAAATGCTGTCCGCCGCCGAGGTCGAGGCATGGCTCACCCCGGGCACATAGCTGAAATTGGCGGCAATCCAGTCACGCATGGCGGCCACGCAGGCTCCGCCGCTGAGCCCGGCGAATTCGGTCTGGACGAAGCTGCCGAACAGGTCGCTCGGGCAGAACCGCGAGGGCATCAGGTAATCGATCACCTCACCCGGCAGCATATGCGGTTCGGTGAATGGAAGTGCTGCGATGTCGGCCACCGGGCGGTTCACCTCGACCACCGCGTGGTAATCGACCCTGAGTTCACCGGTGCCGACGCGCAGCCAAATCCGCTCGCCGATCTCGTCGTGCCCGGGCATCCGCGCAAAATGCTCCACCGGGCTGATCCCGATCCCGTGTTCGATTATCCGCTGGTCGGGGACCAGCGCGGCCTCGATCTGGAGCAACAGGTCGGTCGGCTCGGTGTAATCATAGGCGAGCCAGGTTTCGATGTTGAGGGCCATGCTGCTCTAACCGGCGAGCGCGGGGCAGGTTGCAGGGCGATTCATGAATCGCCGTGATCGCTGCGACCGAAGTCGGGGCGGTTGTCGTCCTGGCCTTCCTCGATGATCGAGCGGCGGATGTCTCGGGTGCGCGAGAAGTGTTCGAACAGCTGCGCTCCGTCGCCCACCCGGATCGCCCGCTGCAGCGCGGTGAGGTCCTCGGTAAAGCGCTGGAGCATGCCCAGCACCGCGTCCTTGTTGGTCAGGAACACGTCACGCCACATGGTCGGGTCGGAGGCGGCGATGCGGGTAAAGTCCCGGAAACCACCGGCCGAATACTTGATCACTTCGCCCTGGGTCACCCCTTCGAGGTCCGAGGCGGTGCCGACGATGGTATAGGCGATAAGGTGCGGCAAGTGGCTGGTTACCGCGAGCACCATGTCGTGGTGCGAGGCGCTCATCGTCTCGACCCGCGCGCCGAGGCCTTCCCAGAACTGGGCCAATGCAGCGACCTGTTCGGGATCGGCACCTTCAGGCGGGGTGATGATGCACCAGCGCTGCTGAAACAGGCTGGCGAAGCCCGCCTCAGGCCCGGAGCGCTCGGTGCCGGCCACCGGGTGCGCGGGGATGACCGCCACGCCGGGGAGCGCCGCAGTCAGCGCGGCCGCCACGCTTTCCTTGCTCGACCCGACATCGCTGACCACCGCGCCGGCGGGGAGTGCCGCTGCGAATTCGGCGGCCGCTTCACCCATCGCGCCGACCGGCACGCAGACGATCACCAGTTGAGCCTCGCGAACTGCGTCAGCGGGAGTCGGGCAGACTTGGTCGACCAGCCCGCGCTCGGCGGCGCGGCTACGGGTCTGCGGATCGGCGTCGTAACCGGTCGTGCGCACACCAGGGAGGTGCGCCTTGACCGCCAGCCCGATCGACCCGCCCAGCAAGCCTAGCCCAATTATCGCGACGCGCTGGAAGCTCACTTCGCCGCCTCCGCCGCGCGGCGCAGGATCGCCGCGACCGCATCCATTTCCGCGGCCGTGCCGATGGTGATGCGCACGGCTTCGGCAATCCCCGGGAACCAGCGGGTCATGTATCCTTCTACGGCCAGAGCAAGGTATGCCGCTACGCCGCTCAGCGCGCCTTCGAAGACCACGAGCACGAAGTTCGCCTCGCTCGGCACCATACGCAGGCCGTGATTGCCGAGCGCGGCGATCGCTTCGGTAAAGCGCGTGCGCACTTCAGCGTTGTGGCGGCGCGAATGTTCGACGAATTGC
>JANOAD010000245.1:0-22464 GCA_031410955.1 Novosphingobium sp.
ACCGACATCTTCGCCCAGCCCGAAAGCGCCCAGGTCATCGATGCCGGATTCTCGAGCGGGCGCGATTTCGCCCCCGAACGCGCACGCGGCGACAACGTCTATGAAGCAACAGCACGGTTCCTTCAGGGCCAGGCGGCGCAAGGCAAGAAGGCCGTAATCGCTGCCTATTCCGAAGGCAGTCGGGCACGGATCGCGGCCATTCTGGGCGAAGCGGTGCGCCCAGCTCCAGTCCTGGCGGCGACTTGGCAGGAAGCGCTGGGGCTTGCCGCCAAGGGCGCGGTCGCTGCGATGGTGCTGCCACTCGACAACGGTTTCTCCAACGCCGAAATCGAGCTGGTCACCGAGCAGGACATACTCGGTGACCGGCTGGTGCGGCGCAAAAAGCGGCGCAAGGGCGCGGATGCGTTCCTGGCCGAACTGGCCGCGCTAACCCCGGGCGACCTCGTGGTTCACCTCGAGCACGGGATCGGACGCTACGGCGGCCTGCAGTCGATCCAGGTGGGCCAGAGCCCGCATGACTGCGTGATGCTGGAATATGCCGGCGGCGACAAATTGTACGTGCCGGTCGAGAATATCGATGTCCTCAGCCGCTACGGCAGCGACAACGAATTCACCGCGCTCGACCGCCTCGGCGGCGAAGGCTGGCAGAAGCGCAAGAGCCGGCTCAAGGAGCGCATCCGTGCGATCGCGCACGAGCTGCTCAAGACCGCGGCGCTGCGCGCCCTGCGCCAGGCCCCGGTGCTGGAGCCCGAGCAAGCCAGCTATGACCAGTTCGTCGAGCGCTTCCCGTGGCAGGAAACCGACGATCAGGACGCGGCGATCGACGATGTGCTGGCTGACATGGCGGCGGGCAAGCCGATGGATCGGCTGGTCTGCGGCGATGTCGGCTTCGGCAAGACCGAGGTGGCATTGCGTGCGGCCTTCGTCGCGGCGATGGCCGGGCACCAGGTCGCGGTGGTTGCGCCGACGACGCTGCTGGCGCGCCAGCATTATTCGGGCTTTGTCGAGCGATTCGACGGGTTCCCGCTGCGGATAGGGCGGCTATCACGGCTGGTCGGCGATAAGGAGGCCAAGCTCACCAAGGCGGGTCTGGCCGACGGCACCGTCGATGTGGTGATCGGCACCCACGCCCTGCTCGCAAAGAGCCTGAGCTTCAAGCAGCTTGGCCTTGTAATCGTTGACGAAGAGCAACGCTTCGGGGTGACCCACAAGGAAACGCTCAAGGCGCTGCGGACCAACGTCCACATGCTGACCCTTACCGCCACCCCGATCCCGCGCACTCTGCAGATGGCGATGTCGGGCCTGCGCGAGCTATCCACCATCCAGACCCCGCCGGTCGACCGTCTGGCCGTGCGCACTTATGTGATGGAATGGGACGCGATGGTGATGCGCGAAGCCTTGCTGCGCGAGCATCACCGCGGCGGGCAGACCTTCATCGTGGTGCCGCGGATCGCCGACATGGAGGCGGTCGAACAATGGCTGCGCGATTTCGTCCCCGAAGTCCGCTTCGTTTCCGCGCACGGCCAGATGGTGCCGAGCGAGGTCGAGGAACGGATGAGTGCATTCTACGATAAGCGCTATGAAGTGCTGCTCTCGACCACCATCATCGAAAGCGGGCTCGATATCCCGAGCGCCAACACCATCATTATCCACCGCGCCGACCGGTTCGGGCTGGCGCAGTTGTACCAATTGCGCGGCCGCGTGGGCCGATCGAAACTGCGCGCCTATGCCTACCTGACCACTCCTGCAGACACGCAATTGTCCGAAGTGGCGGAAAAGCGGCTCAAGGTACTTGGCGATCTCGACAGCCTTGGCGCGGGCTTCCAGCTCGCCAGCCACGATCTCGATATCCGCGGCGCGGGCAATCTGCTGGGTGACGAACAGTCCGGCCACATCCGCGAAGTCGGCTTCGAACTCTATCAGTCGATGCTTGAGGACGCGATCCTCGCCGCCAAGGCAGGCGAGCTGGGCCTAGCACGCGAACGCAATGCGCTGAACCCGCAGATCACCGTCGATGCGCCGATCATGATCCCCGAGGAATACGTCCCCGATCTCGCGGTGCGCATGGCGCTCTATCGCCGCCTTAATGACGCGCAGGACCATGACGAGATCGAGAGCCTGTCCGCCGAGATGATCGACCGGTTCGGTCCGCTGCCACCGCCTACGGCCAACCTGATCAAGCTGATCGAGATCAAGCGTCAGGCGATCGAGGCCAACATTGCCAAGATCGATGTCGGCGCGAAAGGCACGCTGGTCAGCTTCCACGGTGACAGCTTCCCCGATCCTGCGGGGCTGATTGCCTACGCCGAACGGCTGGCGGGAACGATCAAGCTGCGCCCTGATCACAAGATCGTCGTGACCCGCGTCTGGGCCAATGCCGAGGCGCGGCTCCATGGGCTGTTCCAGTTGACCAAGGGCCTCTGCACGATTGCGCGCAAGGCGCAGGCACGCAAATGAGGACAACGTTAACTGCAAGCCTGATATGCCTGCCCCGATGACCGAGCGCCGCCAGCCTGCCGCAAAGCCCCGGATCGTCCGCCGTCTGGCCGATCTGGAGAGCGCGCTGGCCGGGGACGAGATCGAAGTCGTGTTCCAGCCGCAGGTCGAAGTGACCAGCGGCGCGACGGTGGGCGTCGAGGCGCTGGCGCGCTGGCAGCATCCCGATCTGGGCGAGCTTGGTCCCGACCGCCTGTTCGACATAGCGGCGCGCTCAGGCACCATTGCCGCACTCTCTCGCCACATCCAGGACCGCGCGCTGGCGCTGGCCGCGAAGTGGCGGCCGCCGCTCGACAGACTCCGGCTGTCGGTCAACGTGACCAGCCATGACATCGCCGAGCAGCGCTTTGCCGTCGATAAGCTCGAACGCCTGCGCAGCACAGGCTTCCCCGCCGACCGCCTGACCCTGGAGATAACCGAAGCCGGCCTGATTGCGGACCTGAACCGTGCGGCGCAGGTCCTACAAGGCTTGCGCGAACAAGGCATGCACATCGCCATCGACGATTTCGGTACCGGCTACTCCAGCCTTGCCTACCTGAAGGCACTGCCGGTCGACACGCTCAAGCTCGACCGCGCGTTCACGCAGGACATCGCCGGTAGCGCCAAGGCCCGGATCATCGTCAGCAGCGTGATCGGCATGGCCCGCGATCTCGGCCTCACCGTAATCGCGGAGGGAGTTGAAACAGAGGAGCAGCGTGCATTGCTCGCCCAGCAGGGTGTCGCGCTATGCCAGGGTTTCCTCTTTGCACCTGCGATGAGCAGCAAGGCATTGGCGAATTGGGTTGCTCGTTAAGCAAACCGTTGCCGCGAGGCCGCACCCGCCCTATTCCACGGGCATGAACGCTCCGGCCCGCCTCGCCCTGCTCACATCGGATACGCCGCGCGCGGAGGAAGCCGCAGCGGCGCTGCATGAACTGCACAGCTTCGTGCCGCTGGCCGAAGCCGAGATCGCGGTGGTGCTGGGCGGCGACGGGCATATGCTCCACGTACTCCACCAGATGATCGACGCGAACCGGGTCATCCCCGCCTACGGGATCAACCTTGGCACCGTCGGTTTCCTGATGAACCGCCAGAAAAGCAGCCGGTCCCTCGCCGAACGGGTTGCGCGGGCCCGACCACTGGCGGTCAATCCGCTGGAGATGATTGCCACGACTGGCAGCGGCGCCCAGCATGTTTTCTCGGCGATCAACGAGGTTTCACTGCTGCGCGAAACCCGCCAGACCGCACGGCTGGAAATCGCGGTCAACGCCAAGGTCCGTATTGCCGAACTGTTCTGCGACGGCATTCTGGTCGCCACGCCGGCCGGATCTACCGCCTACAACCTTTCCGCCAACGGCCCGATCCTTCCTCTCGGCTCAAACATGCTGGCGCTGACCCCGATTAGCCCGTTCCGCCCGCGGCGCTGGCGCGGGGCGATCATCCCCGATCACTATGAAATCGAATTCCGCGTACTTGACCCGGAAAAGCGCCCGGTCGCCGCAGTGGCCGACCAGCGTGAAGTGCGCGATATCCACGTGGTCAAGGTCCGCGCCGACCGCGAGCGCCAACTCACCCTGCTGTTCGATCCGGGCAAGACCCTGGAAGAACGGATTTTTGCGGAACAGTTCCAATTTTAGCGCGAGAGCCGCTTGCCAAACCGAATCGCGCTGGTATAGGCCCACCCCTGTCCGAAAGGACCGCTCCCCGATAGCTCAGCGGTAGAGTAGGTGACTGTTAATCACTTGGTCGTTGGTTCGAATCCAACTCGGGGAGCCAGTTTAGAGACCGCGATAGCGCGGCTTTGATCCACCCTGATTGGATTCGAAGCACTCGTGGCAAGGCGCGGCGCGCGGCAGGGGCTGGTTGCCCCTGCAAGAGCCGCAACGCCGTCCACGAGTGCTTCCAATCCAACCCCGCAGGGGCGGGCCGATTTTGCCGTGTGGACAGCGTTGCTCGTCGATCACGTTGCAACGGCATCGCGATCTCCTCGCGCCTCGCCACAGCACAAAAAAGGCTCCGTCAGGGCGGGTCAATGCCGTGCTATCGCGGTCTATAACCACTGGCGATAAAGCAGCTGGCCGCCGGCCCAGATGGTCAGCGCGGCGGTGAGCAAGCGGATCACGCGCTCAGGCAGCCAGCGCAGCGCCAGCAGGCTGCCAAGCTGGCCGCCCAGCACTACGGCGATCAACAACGGCAGGGCATCGCCCAGGGCCGCTGAAAACGCATCCGTGCCGTTCTTGGCGAGCTGACCGGTGAGGCCGCTCAGCGAATTGATCAGGATGAACAGGCTGGTGGTCGCTGCAATCGCGCGGGCACTTGCCCAGCGGGTGAAGTGCAGCAGCGGGGCGAGGAAAATGCCGCCACCGATCCCGACCAACCCGGCAAGGTAACCGAGCGGCGCCACGGCCAGCGGCATCCATTTGGCCAACGGGCTTGGCTCGACTTCTGCATTTGCCGTTCGCGGCACGAACAGCGCAAAGCCCGCCGCGACTAGGCTCAGCCCGAGCAGCACCAGGAACGTCGCCTGCCTGATCGGAGTCAGCCCGCCAAGATAGGCCAGTGGCGCGGCGACTAGCGCGAGAAGCAGCGCACGCCGCCACGGCGTGACCCCGGCCCGTGCGAAACGCACCGTGCTGCCGCTGACCACCAGCACATTGCAAGCCAGACTGACGATCGGCAGCAGCCGATAATCGAAACCCGCAAGCGCCAGCAGAGCATTATAGGTCGACCCCCCGCCGAACCCCACCGACGCGTAGAGCAGCGCAGTGGCGAAGAAGGCGGGCGGCAGCCAGATCATGCGCTGCGCTTACCCCGCGGCACCGTGGCAGTGCTTGTACTTTTCGCCCGAGCCGCAGGGGCACATGGCATTTCGCGACAGACCCATGTCCTTGTACGGATCGCCCTCGCCTGCCTTCGAAAGGGCTGCGACGGCAGCGCCGGCCCCAGCACCCATCGCGCCCATCATCGCCTCGGCGCCGGGAGTGCGGCTCACCTCGGCACCGGCGAAGTCGAAATTGTCGACATGGCTGGTGAGGAAATCGGGAAGATCGGGCAGCGACGCGGTTTCGGGCATCTGCAACACGCTCAGCATCAGGATGCGGGTAACGTCTTCGCGGATGGCCTCGAGCATGCGCTCGAACAGCCCGAAGGCTTCCTGCTTGTACTCGTTGATCGGGGTCTTCTGCGCATAGGCGCGCAGGAACACCACCTGACGCAGCGCATCGAGCGTGGCGAGGTGCTCCTTCCAGTAGTGATCGAGCCGTTCGAGCAGGATCTGCTTTTCGACCTGGCGCCATACCGCAGCGTCATTGCCGACCTTCTCGGCCATCTTGGCATCGGCCAGGTCCACAAGACGCTGCTCGATATCCTGCGGTTCGATGCCGTCCTCGCCCATCCACTGTTCGATCGGCGGTTCGATCCCCAACACTTCAAGCGTGCGCGCCTTCAGCCCTTCAAGGTTCCACTGCTCGGGGTACGATCCCGGCGGGCAGGCATCGCCGACCAGCGCGTTGACCGTATCGTGGCGCATATCGAGGACCACATCGTCGAGCGTTTCGGCGTCCATGATGTCCGCGCGCTGTTCGTAGATCACCTTGCGCTGGTCGTTCATCACGTCGTCGTATTCGACAACCTGCTTGCGGATATCGTAGTTGCGCGCCTCGACCTTTTTCTGCGCAGTCTCGATCGCCTTCGACAGCCAGCGCGAACCGATCGCCTCACCGTCGGCGAGGTTCGAATTCATCATCCGGCTGAACAGCGTGTCCGGGCCGAAGATGCGCAAGAGATCGTCCTCAAGGCAGAGGTAGAACTTCGACAAGCCCGGGTCGCCCTGGCGGCCCGAGCGGCCGCGCAGCTGGTTGTCGATGCGGCGGCTCTCGTGGCGTTCGGTGCCGATCACGCACAGCCCGCCGGCGGCGAGCACCTGCGCCTTTTCGGCGGCGACTTCGGCCTTGATCCGCTCGATCCCGGCATCGCGCTCCGGCCCTTCGGGCAGATCGCGCAACTCGTCGTCGATGCGGAATTCGAAATTGCCGCCGAGCTGGATGTCGGTTCCGCGACCGGCCATGTTGGTTGCTACAGTGACCGCGCCAAGCCGCCCGGCCTGCGCCACGATATGCGCTTCCATCTCGTGGAAACGAGCGTTGAGGACGTTGTGCTTCACATTTTCCTGGGTGAGGTATTCGCTCAGCAGTTCGCTCTTTTCGATCGACACCGTGCCGACCAGCACTGGCTGCCCGCTCTGCGCGCGCTCCGCAATAAGCTTGGCGATCGCCTGGAACTTGTCGGTGGTGTTCTTGTAGAACTCGTCTTCCTGATCGTCGCGCAGCACTGCCACATTGGTCGGGATCGAAACGACATTCATCTTGTAGATGTCGAAGAATTCGGCGGCCTCGGTCGCGGCGGTGCCGGTCATCCCCGAAATCTTGGGATACATCCGGAAATAGTTCTGGAATGTGATCGAGGCCATCGTCTGGTTTTCCGGCTCGATCTGAACGCCTTCCTTGGCTTCGACTGCCTGGTGCAGCCCGTTCGACCAGCGCCGCCCGTCCATTTTGCGCCCGGTGAATTCGTCGATGATCACGATCTTGTCATTCTCGACCACGTAGTCGATGTCGCGCTTGAACATCACCACCGCCTTCAGGGCCTGGTCAAGATGGTGGACCACCTGGGTATTTTCGATGTCGTAAAGGTTCGAACCGACCAGCACCCCCGCCGCCTCAAGCTGGCGCTCGGCCCACTCGACCCCGTCTTCGGTCAGGGTGATGTTCTTGGTCTTCTCATCCTTCTCGTAATGCTCTTCGGCGAGCTGCTTGATGATCGCATCGACCTGGACGTAGAGCTCGCTCTTGTCATCGGTCGGACCCGAGATGATCAGCGGGGTCCGCGCTTCGTCGATCAGGATCGAGTCCACTTCATCAACGATCGCGTAGTTGAACGGGCGGTGGACCATTTCCGACCGGTCGTGCTTCATGTTGTCGCGCAGGTAATCGAAGCCCAGCTCGTTGTTGGTGGCGTAGGTGATGTCGGAATTGTAGGCTTCGCGGCGCTCATACTCCGAGATGTTGGGAACGATCACGCCGACCGTCAGGCCGAGGAACTTGTAAATCTGCCCCATCCATTCGGCGTCGCGGCGGGCGAGGTAATCGTTGACCGTGACGACGTGGACGCCCTTGCCCTCGATCGCATTGAGGTAGACCGCCAGCGTCGCCACCAGGGTCTTGCCTTCGCCGGTGCGCATCTCCGCAATCTCGCCGCGGTGCAGCACCATGCCGCCGACCATCTGCACGTCGAAGTGCCGCATCCCGAGCTTGCGCTTGGAAGCTTCGCGCACCGTGGCGAAGGCTTCGGGCATGATCTCGTCGAGCGTGCGCCCTTCCGCCAGAAGTTCGCGGAACTTGTCGGTCTGCGCGGTCAGTTCCTCGTCACTCAGTGCTTCGAGATGGGGTTCGAAAGCATTCATTTGCTCGACGGTCTTCTCGAGCTTCTTGACGAGACGGTCGTTGGACGAACCGAATACACGCTTGGCAATGGCGCCGATCATGGGGAATTCCTGAATTTGAAAATGTGGGGGTAAGCGCCGCGCTGGACCCCTAAAAAGCGGCCGCGCAGCACGGATTTCGGGCAATCGGTTGGTGGGCGCTATTCGCGCGCGCGGTCGATCCCGATGCGGACGCCAGGTGTTACCGCAACCTGCTCTGGCAGGGCATAAACGTCCCGTTTTTCCGCCACTTCCTCGCTTGGGACAGCGCGGGCATCGGCAACCGCGGCAAGCGCCGCAGCCTGCCGGCCGAGCATTTGCGCATCGGCCGCAGCACCGATTTCCGTGCCTTCGCTAACCCGCGCAGTGGCGGGTGCGATCTGCGCGGAAAAGCCCGCAAGCAGGGCCATAAGGGCAAGGATCAACCGGTTCATTGCGCGGGCATATAAGCACGGCCGGGCTTAACGTCCAGTGGACGCGGCTTTTCGAGCTCCGCGCAATTTGACCTTTCGCGCCGATACTGGTGAAAAGGCGGTGGAGGGGGAGCATTCCAGATCATGACCGACGCCGCCACTGAGCCGCCCAAACCGGCCCATCCGACGCGGATGGTCCAGCTCGACGGGCTGCGCGGGATCGCCGCCTTCATGGTGGTCTTCTACCACATGGACATCGTCTACGGCATCAATGGCCCGTTCCAGCGCGGCTACTTGTTCGTCGACCTCTTCTTCCTGCTGTCGGGCTTCGTGCTCGCGGTTTCCACCGAGAAGAAGATCAAAGCCGGGATCGGCGCGATCGAGTTCACTTGGGTGCGCTATAAGCGACTAATACCACTTGTCGCGGTGGGAGCCGGGGTTGCGGTGGTCCGCGCGCTGTATATTGGCATGGCCGATCCGCTGACGCTGGCGCTGTGGCTCGCGCTCGACCTGGCGATGATCCCCAGCTTGGCCGGCACGGGTCCGTTCTACCGCTATAACGGGCCGCAATGGACGCTGTTCTACGAACTCGTCGCCAATTTTGCGCATGCAGCGGTCCTTTACCGGGTGCAGACCCGTTGGTTGCTCGCGCTGGCCGGGGCGATGGCGCTTTGGCTGGTGCGCGAAGTGCACGTCCACGGCTCTGACACGATGGGCGTCAACGCGCCGACCTGGACCACCTGGTGGACCGCCCTGCCCCGTGTCGGCAGGTCCTATGTCCTGGGGATGTGGTTTGGGCGGAAGTACCTTGAAGGCACGCGCGGCCCTGCGCTCCCATGGTGGCTGGCGCTGCTGCTCCCGGTGCTCGGCATCGTGTTGGTGCCCGCCCTGCCGCTCGGCAAAGTCTGGGGCGACCTTGCTTTCGTTGTGCTGTTCCTGCCGGCGATGATGTGGGCGGTGGCGATGGCCAACCCGCCGGCTGCCCTGCGCCCGGTCATGGAATGGCTCGGCAATTTCTCGCTGCCGCTCTACTGTGTGCACCTGACGGTGCTGGTCTGGACCAAGGAGCTCGCCGGGAGCAACAGCTTGGCCACGGCCGGAATGGCCCTGGGCATCGCGCTGGCACTGTCGTGGTTTTTCTCGAAGGTCGTGTCCTTCGCCAGTCCGCCGCTTCCGAACAAAGCCAAAGGCTAGAGCTCAATCACATTTCCTTCCCACACCCGCTCACCCTGAGCTTGTCGAAGGGTGCTGCGTCTGGGTCGGGATTGGCGAGTGGCCTTCGACAGGCTCAGGCAGAGCGGAGATGGGGAATCTGGGTTTCCGCGCCGCTCATGAGCCCATGAAAAAGCCGCGCCAGTCCGGGGACCGACGCGGCTAATTCATTGCGCGGGGCCACGAGGCGCAGCCCCCAGAAAGCCGTCTTAGTTGACGGCGTCCTTCAGACCCTTGCCGGCCTTGAACTTGGGCTGCGACGAAGCCTTGATGCTCATCGGTTCACCGGTGCGCGGATTGCGGCCGGTCGAAGCCTTGCGCTTGGCCACCGAGAAAGTGCCAAAGCCGACGAGGCGGACTTCATCGCCCTTCTTGAGAGCGCCCGAGATGGCGTCGAAAACGCCCTCGACAGCCTTGGTCGCGTCGCTCTTGGTGAGGCCGCTGGCATCGGCAACTGCGCTAATCAGATCGTTCTTGTTCATTTCGGGAACCCCCTACCTGGTTGATGCTTACGTAAAAGTGCGATTCGCCTCGTAAAGCTGGCCGGGAATTGAGCGGCTTTTGTCGGGCCTGTCAAAGCGAAACAGCGCAGTTCATCGCGAATTATCCACGAAATTCCGCCATTTTGGGACAGCTGTGGCCACAATCCATTGCAAGCAGCGAATGCCGCATTGCAGCATCCCCTGTTGCAACTCAATTGTGCCCGACGGACTGGGTCTTCAATGCGCGGTGGCTGGTGGCACCGGCGCAGCCGTTCCAGTCGTCAACGGCTGGCTCGCGAGGTCGTCCGCTTCGCTCCATTCAATCGGCGCGAGCGGCTCGATCAACGCGCGGGCGAGGACCTCGTCGACATGCGCAACCGGGACGATTTCCAGCCCCTCGATCACGTTGGCGGGGATCTCGGCCAGGTCCTTGCGGTTGTCTTCGGGGATCAGCACCGTGGTAATCCCGCCGCGCAGCGCTGCAAGCAGCTTTTCCTTCAATCCGCCGATCACCAGCACGCGGCCGCGCAGGGTAACCTCGCCGGTCATGGCGATGTCCTTGCGCACCGGTATGCCGGTCAGCGTCGAAACCATCGCCGTGACCATCCCGACACCCGCACTGGGGCCATCCTTGGGCACAGCGCCTTCGGGCAAGTGGATGTGGATGTCCTTGCGGTTGAACACGCTCGGGTTGATCCCGTATGCCGGGGCCCGCGACTTGACGAAGCTGAAGGCCATTTGCACGCCTTCGCTCATCACGTCGCCAAGCTTGCCGGTGGTCTTGGCCGCGCCCTTGCCGGGCACCGTGACGCTTTCGATGGTCAGCAATTCCCCGCCGACTTCGGTCCAGGCAAGGCCGGTGACCGCGCCGACCTGGTGTTCCTCCTCCGAAACGCCGTGCTTGTATTTGCGCACCCCGGCAAAGTCGCCGAGGTTTTCGGGCGTGATCGTAACTTCCTTGACCTTGCCTTCCAGGATCTGCCGCAGGCTCTTGCGGGCCAGCCGAGCGATTTCGCGTTCGAGCGTCCGCACGCCCGCCTCGCGGGTATAAAACTGGATCAGGTCACGCAGCCCTTCGCGGGTAAGCGTGAACTCGCCCGGCTTGAGCCCGTGCGCCTTGACCTGCTTGTCGACGAGGTGACGCGTCGCGATTTCGAGCTTCTCGTCCTCGGTATAGCCTTCGAGGCGGATGATCTCCATCCGGTCGAGCAGCGCCTGCGGCAGGTTCAGACTGTTCGCGGTACAGACGAACATCACGTCCGAAAGATCGTAGTCGAGCTCGAGGTAGTGGTCCTGGAACTTCGAGTTCTGTTCGGGATCGAGCACTTCGAGCAGCGCCGAGGCTGGATCGCCGCGGAAATCCTGGCCGAGCTTGTCGATTTCGTCGAGCAGGAACAGCGGATTGCTCGCCCCGGCCTTCTTCAGGTTGGAAATGATCTTGCCTGGCAGCGAGCCGATGTAAGTACGGCGGTGGCCGCGGATTTCGGCCTCGTCGCGTACGCCGCCCAAAGACTGGCGGATGAATTCACGCCCCGTGGCGCGCGCGATCGACTTGCCAAGCGAGGTCTTGCCCACACCCGGAGGCCCGACCAGGCACAGGATCGGCCCCTTGAGCTTGTTGGTCCGGGCCTGCACCGCAAGGTACTCGACGATTCGGTCCTTGACCTTGTCGAGCGCGTAGTGATCGTCATCGAGCACCGCCTGCGCCGCTGCGATGTCTTTCTTGAGCTTGCTCTTCTTGCCCCATGGCAAGCCGAGCAGAATGTCGAGGTAATTGCGGATGACGGTCGCCTCGGCGCTCATCGGCTGCATCGTCTTGAGCTTCTTGAGCTCCGAATTTGCCTTGGCGCGGGCTTCCTTGGAGAGCTTGAGCTTGTCGATCTTGGCCTGCAGCTCGGCGATCTCGTTGGCTTCCTCGCCCTCGCCGCCGCCCAGTTCTGACTGGATCGCCTTCAGCTGCTCGTTGAGGTAATACTCGCGCTGGGTCTTCTCCATCTGGCGCTTCACGCGCCCGCGGATGCGCCGCTCGACCTGCAGCACGCCCAATTCGCCTTCCATGAAGCTGAAGGCCATTTCGAGCCGCTTGAGCGGATCGGATTCGCTCAGCAGCGACTGCTTATCCGAAACCTTGGCCTGGATATGCGCAGCTACCGCATCAGCCAGTTCGGCCGCATCGACCACGTCGCCTAGGTCATCGCCGGCTTCCTGCGGCAGCTTCTTGTTGAGCTTGGCATATTCGGCAAAGGTTTCGACCACCGAACGCATCATCGCGGCAACCTCGTTGCCCGAGACGCTGACCGGCTCGATAATTTCGATCTGCGCGACGACCATCTCCCCGCCAGCGCCGCTTTCGAGCCGGAGGGTCTGCAGACTAGCGCGCTGCTTCGCCTCCACCAGCACCCGCACGGTCCCATCGGGCAGCTTGAGCAGTTGCAGCACGGTGGCGATCACGCCGATATCGTAGAGATCGTCCTCGACGGGATCGTCGCAGCCCGGATCGAGCTGGGCGAGCAGGAAGATATCCTTGTCGCCTTCGCTGGCCATCGCCGCTTCGAGCGCGGCGACCGACTTGTCGCGCCCCACGAACAGCGGGACGACCATACCCGGAAACACGACAATGTCGCGCAGGGGAAGCAGGGGGTAGAGTTTCATAAATTCATCCTATTGGTCCATCGCCCTGGACCTTGCGGGTGAATCCCGCGTGTTGAGGCGAATATGGGACTGCCCTTGCCGCGCTGCAATGGGGGCAGTGCGCGCGGTTGTGGAAGGACGGGTTTGACGCGCGCGCGTACGCACCGCATCAAGTGCTTATGTCGCTTGCCAAATCAGCCCTCTGCAAGGTTCCCGCGATCACGCTGGGCTTCTGGATCATCAAGATTCTTGCCACCACCCTAGGTGAGACGGGGGGCGATGCCGTCAGCATGAGCTGGCTCGGCGAAACCACCGCAGCAGCGACCGGCTGGGGCTACCTGATCGGAACCGCGATCTTCATCGTTCCGCTCGCGATCCTGATCGCCGTGCAAATCCGGGCACGCAGCTTCAATCCCTGGCTCTACTGGGCGACGATTATCGCATCGACCACCGCGGGTACGACGCTTGCCGACTTTGCGACGCGTTCGCTTGGGATCGGATATCCAGGCGGGTCGCTGTTGCTGCTCGCGGCGGTGCTGGGGTGCCTCGGCATGTGGTACCGCTCGCTCGGCAGTATCGACGTCAATACTGTCGCCACCCCGCGCGAAGAGGGCTTCTACTGGGCGACGATCACCTTTTCGCAGACGCTCGGCACCGCGCTGGGTGACTGGGTCTCGGATTCAGGGCCCGGTTACCTGGGTGCCGCGGCGATCTTCGGAGCTGCATTGGCGCTGGTCGCGCTGCTCTGGTTCCGCACCTCGATCAGCAAGGCCGTCCTGTTCTGGGCGGCCTTCATCCTCACCCGCCCGCTCGGCGCGACGGTCGGCGATTTCCTCGACAAGCCAGTCGAGCACGGCGGCATCGCAATGAGCCGCCCGATCGCGACCTTCGTGCTCCTGGCAGCAATCGCCGCGTTGATTTGGCTGCTCCCCCAGCGCGCGGGGGAGCACCCGTCTAACCGGGACTAGTGCGGGCGGCCCGAGAAGCCGGTCGCCGAACGCAGTTCGTCGGCGTTGAGCAGCTTGCCGTCGATCATCACCCAGCGGGTCTGCCGCAGGTCGCCGATCCGCGCTTCAGGATCGCCGTCGATCAGCACCAGGTCGGCATTCTTGCCCACCGCGATCGATCCGGTCCACTGGTCCGCGCCGACCAGCCGCGCCGGGACGATCGTCGCCGCCGCCAGCGCTTCAGCGGGGGTAAAGCCCGCTTGGACATAGATCTCAAGTTCATGGATGATCTCGATACCCGAACCGTCGGTCCCGGCAACGATCGGCACCCCGGCCTTGTGCATCAGGCCGAGCAGCTCGACCATCCTGGCCCAGCTCGCGCGGTAATCCGCGCGGGTTAGGCCCGCAGGAACCGCAAACCCGCCGCCCCGAAAGCCGCGTTCGACCGAGGGCGGAAGCGTGCCGACGAACGGCGCATAGCTGGGTGACAGATCGCCGTTGTCGGGAACATAGAGTCCTTCGAAGGCGACCATGGTCGGATCCGAATAGATCTTCCTTGCGGCCAGTTCCTGGACAAACGCCGACATCGTCGGACCCTTCATGTCCATATCCTTGGCGTAGCGCCCCGGACCTTCGAAACGGCCGATGCCGTTATCGGTCGGCAGCACGTCGGCGGGAACGCCTTCCATCACGATCCAGTTGATATGGGTGATTTCGTCGTACCCGTCCTTCACCGCCTCGCTCGGACGGATCCCGTGCGGGATATGGCCGTGGACGTGGAGGCCCAGCTTGTGCGCTTCGGCAATCGCGGCAGGCAGCCAGCGCGAATCGAAGGTGCCGTAGAACTTGACCCCGGTGAAGCCCTTGGCCTTGGCCCGGCGAACCAGTGCGATGGCCTCGTCCTGGCTGGTCGCGACATTGGCGACCTGCGCCGTATAGGGCCCCTTCCCGTCGATCAGCGAGCTGGGATAGACGTGCGGCATCAACAGCTTGCCCGCAGCAACCCGCGCGCGCCGGTCCATCGTCTGGACGTCGTCATTGCCCGGATCGCGCACCGAAGTGACCCCGAGCGACAATTCCTGCGGCCCGGTGTAATCGTCGCCCACGTGCATGTGGCAGTCCCACATCCCCGGAACCAGCGTCTTGCCGGTGCCATCGAACACCTTGGCACCCGCCGGTACCGGCGTCGATCCCGCCGGTCCCACCGCAATGATCTTGGTGCCGGAAACCACAACGGTCTGGTCGGCCACGAAACGCTGATTATCGGCATCGAACAGCTTGACGTGGGTGAAGGCCACCGGCTTCACCGGCGTGGTCACCAGCCGCTTGTAAAGCAGCGGTGCCTGCGCGCCGATCGCGGCGGACTGGACCTTTTCCATCCGCGCCTGTTCGCCCGCGTAGCCGTCAGGCAGCCAGGCCATGCCGTTGGCCACGGCAAAGAATTTACCCTTGGCGTCAGTCCAGATCGGGACCGGTGTGTTGGACACGCCCACCACCTGCCACAGCGTGATCGGCTTGGCCGCCTTGCCCTTGCCGACCACCATCGTGGTCAGCTTCTCGGCCCGCGCCTCACCGCCGGGGAGCAGCGCCATCTTTTTGCCGGGGCTGGCGAGCAGCCGCTCTATGAACCACGCGTTGGTATCCATCGGGCCGCCGATTGTGGTGTAGAAGCGGCCGCGTGCGCTGTCGCTGCTGCCACGATCGATCGGGCTTTGCCAATTCGCGACCGAGCCAGTCACACTGTAGCTCTCGCCCGCGTCACCCTGCGGCGAGACGCCGCGGATCGTGACGCTGACCGGCATTCCGTCCGGACCGGCCTTGCCGGTGTAATCCTGTTCCCACACCTGCCCGCGCAGGTTCATGTTGTAGCGCGCCTTGCGAGTCCCGTCGGGTAGCTGCCAGACCCATTCGTCGCCATGTTTGCCACCGGTCGACTGGATGGTGAAATGCCTGGCGTTTGCCGGGGGCTTGTCGAGCTGATCCTTGGGGATCTGCGAGAGTCCGCTGGTCGACAGCAGAACGGCTGCAAGCGGCAACAACAGATGGCGCATGACAATTCCCCCCAATAGGTAGCTTTGCGTGGCGCGACCCACTGCAGTGTGTTGTACTGGTATTACACTCGATCCTGATTCCTGTTCGACCAACGACCCATCGCGGCCTACCGGCGCATTACATCCCCGGCAGCTTGAACCCCGGCGGTAGCCCCATGCCTTGCTGCAACCGCGACATTTCCTGGCTGGACACCGCATCGGCCTTGGCCCGCGCATCGTTGAAAGCGGCTGCGACCAGATCTTCGAGCATCTGCTTGTCGGCAGGCACCATCAGGCTGTCATCGACGCTGACACCGAGCACGCGGCCCTTTGCCGAGCAGCGAATCTTGACCAGCCCGCCACCCGCAGCGCCCTCAACCTCGATCCCGTCAAGCTTCCCCTGCATCTCGGTCATCTGCTTCTCGATGGTCGCGGCGGCTTCCTGAGCGGCCTTGAGCATCTCTTCCATCGACTTCACGTCAGTTCCTCCAGTTCGAGCCATGCGCCACGCGCGGTTCGGCATCCAATAGTTCGGCCGTGGGGAAGGCGGCAAAGGCAGCTTCGACCAGCGGATCGCGTAGCAGTGCCTCGCGCGCGACCTCTGCCGCAGATTCGGCGGTTTCGCGCAGCGCCGGGGCGGCCTCACCCTCGATCCGGGTTACCTGCCAGCGCGTTCCGGTGGCGCGCAGCAACGCGTCGCGAAGTTCGGAGCTGGGGTCGCCCGGATAGCCCGGGACAAGCACGTAGGTCAGCTCGTCTGGGCTGAGCGCGGCAACCCGCACCCAATCGTGCATTACTTGCGCCATGCGCAACTGGCCCGATTGTTCGACGGTGTTGATCAGCGCGAGCCAGTTCAAGCCGGTGGGTGCGGGCGCTTCCGTGGCGGCAGGCGAAGCAGTTGTTTGCGGTGCCACCGGCCCGCGCGCAGCCAGCTCTTCCAGATGTTTCGCCAGCGAGCCAGGATCGGGCAGGTCGCTCGCATGCTGCACCCGCAGCAGCGCCATCTTGGCGGCGATCAGCGGATCGGGCGCGCCGCGCACTTCGTCATGGCCCTTGAGCAGCAATTGCCACAAGCGGTGAAGTTGTCCGGCGGACAGACTCTGCGCCCAGCCCTCGATCGCCTCGCGCTCTTCGGTCGAGGCCGCATCGGCGCCGCTCTTGCCCAGCTGGCAGACGGTGATCCGGTGGGTCAGTTCTAGCGCCGAGCGCATCAGCGCGAGCGGTTCGACTCCCAGCGCAAACTGCTGGTCGACCAGTTCGAGCAGCGTGCCGCCCTCGCCCGCCAGCAACGCGCCGAACAGCCGCCGCTGCGCGCTCTTGTCTGCCAAGCCCAGCATGTTGCGGACCTGATCGGTGGTGACCTGGCTCTGCCCGCCAAGATCAGCATGCGCGATCGCCTGGTCGAGGATCGAAAGGCCATCGCGCACCGAACCTTCGGCGGCGGAGGCAATCATCGCCAACGCCTCGGCCTCGGCTTCGACGTTCTCAGCCTTGCAGATGCGCGCGAAATGCGCGGCCAGCGTCGGAGCCTGGATGCGGCGCAGATCGAAACGCTGGCAGCGGCTCAGCACGGTGACCGGCAGCTTGTCGACCTCGGTGGTGGCGAACAGGAATTTCACATGCGGCGGCGGTTCTTCAAGCGTCTTCAACAACGCGTTGAAGGCATTGCGGCTGAGCATGTGGACTTCGTCGACAATGTAAATCTTGTAGCGCGCCGAGACCGCGGCATAGCGCACCGCCTCGATAATTTCGCGCACGTCGTCGACGCCGGTGTTGCTCGCGGCGTCCATCTCGATCACGTCGATATGGCGGCCCTCGGCGATGGCGACGCAGGGCTCGCACACCCCGCAGGGATCGATTGTCGGCCCGCCTTGCCCGTCCGGGCCGATGCAATTGAGCGCCTTGGCGATCAGCCGCGCGGTCGAGGTCTTGCCGACCCCGCGCACCCCGGTCATCAGGAAGGCATGCGCCAGCCGGTCGCGCTTTATGGCGTTACCCAGCGTCTGCACCATCGCGTCCTGCCCGAGCAGCTCGGAAAAGGTCTGCGGGCGGTACTTCCGCGCAAGCACGCGGTAGGGCTGGGCGGCGGCAGCGGGTGCGGGCGGCGGCGGTGAGGCAGGCTTTGGTTCAGGCGCGCCGAACATAGATTCCTGACCCGCTGCCTCAAGCTCTTCGGCGGAAGGCGTGTCGTCTTCGGTTTCGTCGGCGAAGGGCTCTGGGGAATCATTCATTGCAAGGCAGGTTAAGCGTTCGACCGGCGATTGTCGAAGGGGCTTTCGGATGGACTGGGGATTGGCTCAGACAGGAGCGAAAATTCTGGAATTCGAAAACCGGCGCGCAGCGGCCATTTGGGCCGTGAGCACCGGAAGCGCAGAAGGCCGGGATTTGCAGCCCGGTCTGGGGCAATCCACAGCCCATCCGGGAAGGAGCCGGCCGACCCGCCGCAACCCGTTGTGGCTGCTTCCTTCCGGACCTGACCAGGTTGGCGGGCGCAAACGTCCGACCGACTCCCGGCGGCGCATATGGCGGCAGTGTCGCGTTTGCGCAAGTCTGGGTCGCGGAATCGCGCTAATCGGACGCATCGGCTGACGCCATTCGTGGCAGCCGAAATGGCCACATCCCTTCTGGATCGGCCATGAAGCGGGCTGGCCGGCTGTCTCACAGCGCGACCCAAGCCAGTCAGCCGGCCCGCTTCATTCTGTTACCGAAAATTGTCGGCGTAGGCCTGCAGCTTGAGGCGGCGCGGCGGGGTCGCATAGACTTCGGCGGCGATCCCGTACTTGTCGGCATAGGCCTGCGCGGCGGCGCTTTCGGCAAAGGTCAGCTGGACCTGCCCCTGGGTATCGCCCGAACCGGCCCAGCCCATCAGCAGGTCGGGCCGCTTCGCCTCGGCCGGCGCGAATTCGAGGATCCATTCACCAAGCCGGGCCTTGCCCGATTGCATGGCGTTCTTGGGGCGCTGAAAGATGCGTGCTGGCATAGTGGCGCTTTGCTGCAAGCGCGCCGGCGAATCAAGTCCGGTAAAACGCATTCTTGGTCTTGAGGCTGGGCACTTCAGTCCACGGGGTATCGGGCCAGCGATGCTTGGGATAGCGCCCCTTCATGTCGCGCTGCACATCGCGCCACGATCCGCGCCAGAAGCCGGGCAGGTCGCGCGTGGTCTGGAGTGGCTTGCCGCCGGGGTCGGTCAGCTTGAGCAACAGCGGTTGCGGCGGGCGGCCGAAGGTCGGATTCCGGTCGAGCCCGAACAGCGCCTGGACCCTGAGTTCGACCGAAGGGCCGCCAGGATCGGCATAATCGATGGCGTGCGTGGTTCCCGCCGGGCTGGTGAACTGCGCCGGGGCCAGCGCATCGAGCTGCTGGCGCTGCGCATAATCGAGCCGGGCCAGCAACGCATCGTGGAGCCGCGCTGGCTTGAGGTCGTCGAGCCTACGGGTGAGCCATGGGCCGAGCCAGTCGTCGAGTTCGGCAAGCAACGTCTCGTTGAACAGTGCGGCAATGCCGGCGTGGCGGGCGCGGGTCAGCAGCGCCTTGCTGGCACTGGACAATGGCAGCAAGTCCAGCCCATCCGCCGCGATCCGTTCGATCAGGAACGCGCAGATCGCGGCAGGATCGGGCGCCGGATCGGGCCCGCGCGACATCGTGATCGCGCCGAGCCGCGCTTCGAGCAGTGCCTCGACCCGCCGCTCGTCTGCAATCCAGCGCAGCGCGGTGCGGCGTTCAATCCGTTGCGCCAGCCATTTGACAACCGCGGCCTCTTCAAGCGCGATTGCCCCGGTGATGCGCCCACCCTTGGCCTCGCCCTGCGCTTCGCCGACCGCCAGCCATTCAGCCCGTGCCAGCGAAGAAGCCGGTTCGAGCCGCAGCCCGCGCCCGCCTGCGGTCAGCCATTCCTCGCCGTTCGGCGAGCGGCGGCGGGCGATATTGTCAGGGTAAGCTTCGGCAAGGAGGATGCCGAGAGGCGGCTGTTGCGCAGGGGCTTCGACAGGCTCAGCCTGAGCGGGCGTTTGTTTCCGGACCAAATCCGGATCCCGCTCAGCCTGAGCCTGTCGAAGGCCACGCGCTGCCCTCTCCCACCGTGCTGCCAGCTTGCGCGACGCTTCGGCGCGCGGTGAGCGATCACGCTCCCACCGCTCGAACCGCGCGGTGAGGTCTTCATCCCGTCCGCCAAGCCCGCGCTCCTGCACCAGCAGCGCAAGTTTTGCTGCAGCGGACGCGGCACCATGTTGCGCAGCATAAAGCAGCATATGCGCCAGCGGCGGTGCCATCGGTAAGGCGGCCATGCTGCGCCCGTGCGGCGTAATGTTGCCCTGCGGATCAAGCGCGCCAAGTGCCTGTAATGACTGCTTTGCTGCAGCTAATGCTGCAGCGGGTGGCGGATCGATCCAGGCTAGCCCAGCCGGATTTGCTGCACCCCATTGCGCCAGGCTCAGCAGCAGCGGCGCGAGGTCCGAGGTGAGCATCTCGGGCGGATCGAATGCTGCGCGCCCCGGATGCGCCGCCTCTTCCCACAGGCGGTAGGCCACGCCCGGCCCCTGGCGCGCAGCCCGGCCCGCGCGCTGGGCAGCGGCGGCCTGCGAAGCGCGGTGAGTGACCAGCCGCGTCACTCCGGCAGCCTTGTCGAACTCCGCCCGCCGCGACAGTCCCGCGTCGACCACCACCGAAACCCCATCGAGCGTGAGCGAGGTCTCAGCGATCGCGGTTGCGAGAACGATCCTGCGCCGACCATCGGGATCGCGCCGGATCGCGGCGCGCTGCACATTTGGTTCAATCTGGCCATGCAGTGGCAGGATCAAAGTTTGCGGAAGCTTCTCGCTGAGCCGCTCTCGCGTCCGTTCGATTTCTCCCACCCCGGGCAGGAAGACCAGCACATCGCCCCCCTCGTCGCGCCATGCGGTCAGAACTGCGGAGGTCACCGCATCCTCGATCCGCAGTTCGGGCCGTGCACCGAGCCAGCGGATCGCAAGCGGATAGGCCTTGCCTTCACTCTCGATCACCGCGGCGCCGCCCAGCAATTCGGCGAACCGCATTCCGTCAATCGTTGCGGACATCACCACCAGCCGCAGGTCTTCGCGCAGCACGCTCGCGCTCTCGATCGCCAAGGCCAGTCCCAGGTCGCTGTCAAGGTGGCGTTCGTGCGCTTCGTCGAACAGCACCGCCGACACCCCGGCAAGTTCGGGGTCGCCCAGGATGGTGGCAACAAAGATCGCTTCGGTCATGACCAGCACGCGGGTTTTGGCACTGCGCTTGCTGTCGAGCCGGGTCAGATAACCGATGGTATCGCCCGCCTGCTCGCCCAGCAGCTCGGCCATGCGTTCGGCCGCGGCGCGCGCAGCCACGCGGCGCGGCGAGAGCAAGATGACCGTGCCGGTGCACCATGCCTCGCCCAGCAAGGCCGGTGCGACCGCCGTGGTTTTGCCCGCGCCCGGCGGCGCGATCAGGACGGCGGAGGTTCCAGCACCAAGGGCCGCCAACAAGTCGGGCAGGACTGTATGGATGGGAAGCGGAGTCACAAGTTGCGTCCTAGCCGCAACAGGGCCCCTCCGACACTGCCTTCGGCAGCGACACCTCCCCATCGCAAGTCGATGGGGAGAATTGAGGTGCCTGAGAATCTCCCCATTGACTTGCGATGGGGAGGTGGCATCGCGAAGCGATGACGGTGGGGTCTCTACCCCATCGGGTACATGATTTCCTTCGAGACCTTGTCGATCGCCTTCATCACCTCGGCCGAGAGTTCGAGGTCGATAGCTGCGAAGATTTCATCGAGCTGGTCTTCCTTGGAAACCCCCACAATGGTCGAGGCAACGAAGTCATGCTGCTTGGACCAGGCCACCGCCAGCGTGACTGTGCTCATCCCGGCCTCTTTGGCGATCTCGGCAAAGCGCGCGGTCGACGCGAGCGACTTTTCGTTGACGAAGCGCCGGCCCATCGCGGCCTGTCGTCCTTCCATGCCAAGGTAGCGGGTGAAGCGTGCGCCTTCGGGCCGCGCGCCGTCATTGTACTTGCCCGAGAGGACGCCGCCGCCAATCGGCGAATAGGGGATCAGGCTCACCCCTTCCTTGCGGCAGACCTGCGCCAGTTCGTCTTCGAACCGGCGGTTGTTAAGGCTGAAATTGTTCTGGATCGTCTGGTACCGCGCCCCGCCGACGGCTTCGGCGGCAGCGATGCTCTTCATCAGGCCCCAGCTGGTTTCGTTCGAACAACCCAGCACGCGAACCTTGCCTGCGCGGACCAGCTCGTCGAGCACTTCCATGGTCTCTTCGTAGGGGAGGTCGTGATCGGGCCAGTGGGTCTGGTAAAGGTCGATGTAATCGGTGCCGAGATTGGTCAGGCTGGCTTCGACCGCGGTGATGATATTGCGCCGATCGAGCGAGGTCATGCCGCTGCGCAAGGGCGAACGGAACCACACATGGCTCGGCCCGGATACCTTGGTCGCAAGGATGATGGCATCACGCGGCTTGGTCTTGAGCCACTTGCCCACGATCTCTTCGGTGCGCCCGACCCATTTGGCATCGGGCGGCACCGGATAGCCTTCGGCGGTATCGTAGAAGTCGATCCCCGCATCGAAGCTGCGGTCGAGAATGCGCAGCGCCTCGGCCTCATCGGTCTGGCTGCCGAAGGTCATCGTCCCCATGCAGATATCGGAAACGACGATCGAACTCTTGCCCAAACGGCGACGTTGCATGCTGCTCTTCTCCCGGCCCAATACGGTTGCTGTGTGCAACCGACCTGCCGGTTAGCAAGCGCCGGGTCAAGCGCGCGGGGACGGTGCCGGACCCGTCGGCACCGCCATGC
>JANOAD010000246.1:0-7358 GCA_031410955.1 Novosphingobium sp.
GAAGGCCATCACCAGCTCGACGATGTCGAGCGAATCGGCGCCGAGGTCGTCGATGAAGCTCGCGTCCTCGGTGACCTTGTCGGCCTCGACCCCAAGGTGTTCGACGACGATCTTCTTAACCCGGTCGGCGGTGTCGCTCATGGTATATCCCTTCGTGAACGGCAGATTAAAAGTGGTTGGACTTCGCCCTAGAGAACGGCGAACCCGCTGGCAAGAGGGTGCACCGCATGGATAAACGCGGTGCGCGAAAGAGTCACCCCTTCGGCGGTTCCACTACCCGCAGCGCCAGTTCGCGCAGCTGCCTCGGTTCCGCTGGCGAAGGCGCGCCCATCAACAGGTCTTCTGCTTTCTGGTTCATCGGGAACAGCGTGATCTCGCGCAGGTTCTGCACCCCGCAGATCAGCATGACCATGCGGTCGACCCCGGCGGCCATCCCGCCGTGCGGCGGCGCGCCGTACTGGAACGCGCGGTACATGCCGCCGAAGCGGTCCTCGACGTCCTGCTTGGACAGTCCGACCAGTTCGAACGCCTTGACCATCAGGTCAGGGTGCTGGTTGCGGATCGAGCCCGAGGCCAGTTCATAGCCGTTGCAGACCATGTCGTACTGGTAGGCCTTGATCGACAGCGGATCCTGGCTCTCCAGCGCCTCAAGCCCGCCCTGCGGCATCGAGAACGGGTTGTGCGCGAAGTCGAGCTTCTTGTGCTCCTCGTCCCATTCGTAGAACGGGAAATCGATGATCCAGCAGAAGCGGAAGGCGTCCTGTTCGGTCAGTTCGAGCTGGTCGCCGACGCGCACCCGCGCCGCACCGGCGAGCTTGGCCGCTTGCTCTTCCTTGCCCGCGGCAAAGAATGCACCGTCATCCGGGCCGAGGCCGAGGGCATCCCACAGCATCGCCATCTTGTCTTCACCGTGATTCTTGGCGATCGGGCCGCCGAACACGCCGTCCTTGCGGGTGGCATAGCCCAGACCTGCATGGCCCTCGCTGCGCGCCCATTCGTTCATTTCGTCGAAGAACTTGCGGCTGAGCCCGGCGGTGTTCGGCGCCGGGACCAAGCGAACGGTGCCGCCATCGCCGACGATCCGTTCGAACAGGCCAAAGCCCGAGCTGCGGAACTCATCCGTGACATCGCGCACCATCAGCGGGTTGCGCAGATCGGGCTTGTCGGTGCCGTAATCGAGCATTGCCTTGGCATAAGGAATGCGCGGGAACTCACCCGCGGCCGTGACCTTGCGGCCACCGGCGAACTTCTCGAAGATCCCGGCCATGACCGGTTCCATCGTGTCCCAGACCTCTTCCTGGGTGACGAAGCTCATTTCGAGGTCGAGCTGGTAGAATTCGCCCGGCAGGCGGTCGGCGCGCGGGTCTTCGTCGCGGAAGCATGGGGCGATCTGGAAATAGCGGTCGAAGCCCGCGACCATCAGCAGCTGCTTGTACTGCTGCGGGGCCTGCGGGAGGGCGAAGAACTTGCCGTTGTGGATGCGGCTCGGGACCAGGAAGTCGCGCGCGCCTTCGGGGCTGGAGGCGGTGAGGATCGGGGTCGAAAACTCGGTAAACCCGATGTCTTCCATCGCCCGCCGGGTTTCGCGGATCATCGCGGTGCGGGTCATGATGTTGGCGTGCAGCGTCTCGCGCCGCAGGTCGAGGAAGCGATAGCGCAGACGCACGTCTTCGGGATATTCCTGCTCACCCGCCACCGGCAGTGGCAGTTCCTCGGCGCGGCTCAGCACGGTCGCGCCGCGGGCATAGACCTCGATCTCGCCGCTCGGCAGGTTGGGGTTGATCGTCGAAGCGCTGCGGGCCTTCACTTCGCCATCGATCGTGACCACGCTCTCGACGCGCAGACCGTCGAGGATCGCCAGCGCGGGACTGTCGCTGTCGGCGACGATCTGGGTCATCCCGTAGTGATCGCGCAGGTCGACGAACAGCACGCCGCCGTGGTCGCGCTTGCGGTGGACCCAGCCCGACAGGCGGATGGTCTGCCCGACATCACCAGAACGCAGCGCGCCGCAGGTGTGGGAACGGTATAAGTGCATCGAAACTCTTTCCAAGCGGCCCGGATTAAGGCAGGGGCGAAAGCGCGGCTAACAGGCGATGGCCGCGCATTTGTCAAGCCGCGAGCCCGCACGGGTTCAACTACAGAAAAGACCCATGAAAATACATCCCCTGATTACCACGTCCGCCGCGCTCGCGGACCTGTGCTCCCGCCTCGCCAAAGCTGACTTCGTGTGCGTCGACACCGAATTCATGCGCGAAAACACGTACTGGCCCGAGCTGTGCCTGATCCAGATCGCGGATAGCGAGGAAGCCGCGGCGATCGATCCGCTCGCGCGCGATCTTGATATGAAGCCGCTGATGGACCTGCTGGTCAATAACGAGGACGTGCTCAAGATCTTCCATGCCGGCGGGCAGGACGTCGAAATTATCTACAACATCACCGGCAAGACCCCGCACCCGATCTTCGACACCCAGATCGCGATGATGGCGGTCAGCCAGTCCGAACAGATCGGTTATTCCAACCTGGTCGAGAGCTGGCTCGGCACTGTGGTCGACAAGGGCGCGCGCTTTACCGACTGGTCGCGGCGGCCGCTGACCGACCGCCAAATCGACTACGCCATCGGTGATGTTACCTATCTTTCAACGATTTTCCCCAAGCTTCTCAAGCGGCTTATCAAGACCGGGCGCGGCGCATGGCTGAATATCGAGATGGAAAAGCTCGCCGATCCGGCCAATTACCGCAACGATCCCGGGCAGTCGTGGCAGCGGATCAAGGCCTCGGGGCGCAACCCGGCGATGCTCGGGCGGCTCAAGGCCCTGGCGCAGTGGCGCGAGATCGAGGCGCAGGACAAGAACATCCCGCGCGGACGCATCGCCCGCGATGAAACCGTTGCCGATATCGCCAGCCACCCGCCCAAGACCCAGGCCGATCTCGCCAAGGTGCGCGGACTTTCGGCCGGGTGGAAGGACAACGAGATCGGGCGCCGCCTGATGGCCGCGATCGACAGCGCCCAGCCGATGACCGACGCCGAGCTGCCCCCGCGCACGCCGCGCGGCGCGCCGCTGGGCAAGGAAGGCGCGCTGGTTGCCGATCTCCTCAAGCTGCTGCTCAAGATCCGCAGCCGCGAAATCGACGTCGCCTCGCGGCTGCTCGCCCGCAGCGAAGACCTCGAATTGCTCGCCGCCGGGGTGCGCGAACTGCCCTTGCTGCAAGGCTGGCGTTTTGATGTGTTCGGCAAGGATGCGCTGGACCTGGTCGAAGGCAAAATGGCCTTCGCGGTGGTTAACGGCCGGCTCAAGATGACCCACGTCGATGATGCCAAGGTCGCCGATGATGCCGCGAGCGACGTTGCGCCGGAGGAAGTGCTGCTCGGCGAAGATCCCGAGTGAGCACCTACCTGCCCACGCTCAAGCAGCTGCAATATCTGGTCGCGCTGCACGAGCATGGGCACTTCGGCCGTGCGGCGGACGCCTGCTTCGTTTCGCAATCGACGCTTTCGGCGGGGCTGCGCGATCTGGAGACGCTGCTGGGTGTGGTGCTGGTCGAACGGACCAAGCGTGCGGTCCGATTCACGCCCCTTGGAAATGCCGTGGTCACCAAGGCGCATCGCCTGCTGCGCGAGGCCGAGGAGCTGTCAGAGATGGTGCAGAGCGCCGGCCAGCCACTTTCGGGCGAAGTGCGGATGAGCGTCATCCCGACGATCGCGCCTTTCCTGCTTCCCCGCATGCTCCCGCGCCTGCGCCGCGAGCGCCCGGACCTCAAGCTCTACCTGCGCGAGGAAACCAGCGCGGCGGCGATCGAATCGCTCCATCACGGCCGCAGCGACTGCGTGCTGTTGGCGCTGCCCTTCGCCACCGGTGAGGTCGAGAAGGAAACGATCGAGCTCGACGCGCTCTATGTGGCTTTCCCCAAGGACGATCCGCGCGATCCGCCCGCCGAGATCGACCCCGCGTTGATCGACGAACACCGCCTGCTGCTGCTCGAAGACGGGCACTGCCTCAAGGAACACGCCCTCGCCGCGTGCAACCGCCCCGAACTGCGCGCTTCGGCTACGATGATCTGCACGAGCCTGCACACCCTGGAGCAGATGGTCGACAACGGCCTGGGTCTGACGATGTTGCCCGAAATGGCACTCGATGCGGGGATCCTCAACGGAACCGATGTCGTCGCACGCCCGCTCAAGAGCAACAATGCCAACCGCGAAATCGCGCTGGTCTGGCGCAAGAACAGTCCACGCGGCGATGAGTTCAGGCTACTCGCTGAAGAGCTGCGGGCCGGTTAGCGGGACTGCCCTTGACCCGCGGCTCGCCGGTCTTTCGTTTCGAAAATCATGGACCCGGGGCCTATTCGCACGCTAAGGCCAAGGCATGACCTCAGGCGCTGATTTCACTGTACATCATTCTCTCGCGCCGATCCTCGATACCGTCCTCGACGCGGTCGTCGTGATGAGCACCGATGGCGAGATCTGCGGTTGGAACGGGGTCGCCGAAAGGGTTTTCGGCTGGTCCTCACATGAGGCCAATGGCCGCCTGCTCGCCGATCTTATCGTCCCGGAAGAGCACCGCGCCGCGCATGCCGAAGGGCTCCGGCGGATGGCGCGGGGTGCTCAGCCCCGCGTACTCAATCGCCGGATCGAAATCACCGCGCTGTGCCGCGATGGCAGCGAGATACCGATCGAGCTGTCGATCACCACCGCGAGCACCGGCAAGGATACCGTATTCGTCGGGTTCATCCGCGATATTGCCGAGCGGCGCGAGGCCGAAGCAAGGATTGCTCGCCAGGCACTCGAAACCCGGCTGATGTTCGAGATAGCCAACATGGCAGCCGAATCAGATTCGTTCGAGGGCGCGTTGGCCAAGGCGCTCGAGGCGATCTGCGAAATCACGGGTTGGCCGGTGGGCCACGCCTTCGTGGTCGCGCCGACCAGTCCCAAAGTCCTGATATCTTCCGGGGTGTGGCACGAGGCGGAGCCCGGTATGGCCGACGAAATACGCCGGATTACTGGGGAAATCGTCTTCGGCCCCGGAATTGGCATGCCGGGCCAGATCTTCGAATCGGGTGAACCGCTGTGGGTTTCGGACACCGAAGCGGCGACCAATTTTCCGCGCAAGGGCCACGGCTTTCGCGGCGCCTTCGGCTTTCCTCTACAGCGCGATGGCAAGTTGATCGCGATCCTCGAATTCTTGTCGCGAACCGCTGCGCCCCCCGATGCAGGCATTCTTCTCACGGTGCGGGCGCTGGGCGAGCAGGTCGGGCACGTGTTCGAACGCAAACGGACTCAAGACCAGCAGAAGCTCCTGATGCGCGAACTCAACCATCGGGCCAAGAACATCCTCGCGGTGGTGCAAGCGATCGCCCAGCAGACTTTTCGCCGCGCCGAGTCGCTTGACGAAGCCTATCGCGCGTTCAGCGGGCGGCTGATGGCAGTCGCCCGGGCGCAGGATTTGCTCATCTCGGACAACCTCGATCAAGCGACGCTGCGGCAGGTTCTGCTCGGGGCGCTGAGCGGTTCGGGCGTAGCCGAAGACCGGGTGACCCTGTCCGGACCGGACGTGGTGCTGTCGGCGCGCAACGCGACGTCGGTTTCGCTGGGCATCCATGAGCTTTGCACCAACGCCTACAAGCACGGCGCCTTGTTGAACGAAAACGGGCACGTGGCGGTGACCTGGGGCAACACGATTGTCGATGGTCAGCCCCGGTTCGTGTTCGAATGGCGCGAAAGCGGCGGACCTCCGGTGGTGGTGCCCACCAAGAAGGGTTTCGGGTCCAGCTTGCTCGAACGTGGGCTCGCCAGCGAATTGGGGGGCAAGGTCGAATTCGAGTACAATCCTGATGGTTTGGCCTGCCGGTTCTGGGTTCGGATTGCGCCGAGCGAACAGAGCGCCACGCCACATGGTCCCTAGCGCCATCCCGGCTGATCGAAAAAAGACCCTCTCGACGTGGAACCGGATCCGCCGCGTCGCATTATCGGTTCGCAAGGAACATATTGATTGAGTGAAACTCAACATCTTTTGGTTGTCGATGACGAAATGCTGATCAGGATGGACCTGATCGACATGCTCGAAGCAGGCGGCTACGCGATCATGGAAAGCAGCACCGGAGACGGGGCGCTGGCGCTGGTCGACAGCTGCGCGTCATTGCATGGGCTGGTTACCGACATCAATCTCGGCTCTGCGGTGGATGGTTGGAGTGTCGCGCGTCACGCCCGGCTCAAGTTCCCGGGGCTGGGCGTGGTTTACATTACCGGCGCCAGTGCCGATGAGTGGCATGCCGAGCAGGTGGCGGACAGCATACTGCTGCACAAGCCCTTCAATGAGATCGCTGTACTTGGCGCCGTGGCGACCACGCTGCGCAGCCCCAAGAGTTAATTCATGTGCTTGAGGCCAACCCGCAGGTAATCCCACCCGGTAATCACGGTCAGCGCCGCTGCCAGCCACAGCGTGGTCAGTCCAATGGTATGCGGCACGTTCATCTCGATCCCGCCCAGCCACACGTTCCACCACGGGGTGGCATTGCCGAGGATCAGCGCGCCGAGGCAGATCATCTGGAAGGTCGTCTTCCACTTCGCCAGCCGCGATACCGGGATTGAAACCTGCAAGCCGCCGAGAAATTCGCGCAGGCCCGAAACCGCGATCTCGCGGATCAGGATGACCAGCCCGGCGATGACATGCAGATCGTTGACATAGGGCCCCCACAGCACGCCCTGCGCCGCCAGCACCAGGATCACCGCGGCGATCATGATCTTGTCGGCGATCGGATCGAGGAACGCGCCGAGCTTGCTCACCGCGCCATAGGAGCGCGCGACGTAGCCATCGAAATAATCGGTAATCCCCATCAGCGTGTACATGGCAAAGCCCAGGCCGTAACCGAGCCGCCAATCGGGCCACCACAGCAGCGCCACCAGCAGCGGCACCGCGACGATCCGCGACAGGGTGAGCAGGTTGGGCAGGGTCAGCATCGAGTCCGGGCATAGCGCCCCTGCCTTACATACAAAAGAGCGACTTGCTGCTTGTTCACACAGGCATTGCCGTTAACGCCAGAGGCTCTAAGGTCCGGCCAACTCGGGGCGACGCAAAGCGAATACATGACAACGCAGACTCACCTGATTCGCAGCCGCCGTTTCCTGCCGCTGTTCGTCACCCAATTACTCAATGCTTTCAACGACAACCTGTTCAAGAACGCGATGGTGCTGTTCGTCGTCTACAGCGTCTACAATTCCGAAGCTGCCGAAGGCCAGTTCAGCGCGATCGCCTCGGCGGTGTTCATCCTGCCGTTCTTCATCCTCTCGGCGGTGTCGGGACAATTGGCCGACATGCGCGACAAAGCGCGAATCGTTCGCATCGTCAAATTGTGCGAAATCG
>JANOAD010000247.1:0-14931 GCA_031410955.1 Novosphingobium sp.
CCCGAACCGGTGTTGCTGTCATAGGTGATCGCAAACGGCGGATCGGTGTCGAACAGGTTTTTCACGCCCAGCGTCAGCTGGAAGCTGTCGCCAACCCGCTGCGAGGCCGAAAGATTGTAGATATGATAGGCTTTGACTTGCGGATTGTAGTCCGGCCTGGTTGCGCTGAGGTTTGGCCCGGTCAGCGAATTGGGCAGACCGAAGTTCTGGTAGCTCCCGCGGTAGATCTGCGAGAAGGTCAGGGTGAAACCGTTCTTGGCATAGCTGATCCAGGCATTGTGCTTCCACTTGAGGCCAAGGTCACCACTCAGCGAAAACACTCCGCGCAGGTTGGTATAGGCAAGATTGGGAAGCAGCTTTTCCTTTTTCTCGAGCAGCAAGGTGCCGTCGAACCCGAATGACAAGGTGCCGCGCAGCGCATCGAAGCCGGCCCGGCCCGAGAAATCGATACCGCTGGTCCGGCGCGAGCCGAAATTGCCGGTGCGCAGATCGACCAGGGTGATGATCCCGCCGGTCCGGGTGATCCGGTCCGGGAAGGCCGCGATGTTGGCGAACAGCTGCGGAATGGTGATCGACCCGATCACATTATCGACCGCGATGTTCCAGTAATCTGCCGAAAGGCTGATCCTCGACAGGGGCCGCAGCACCACGCCGAAGCTGTGTTGCTTGGAGGTTTCGGGCCCGAGATTGAGGTTGCCGCCGCTCAGCGAATCCGGCGTGATTGCGCTACAACCCGGCGTGACATTGACTACGCCGCCGACCGGACACGTGGTCGGATCGGTCAGCGAGTTGCCCGGATTGGGTGACTGGGTTACCCCGTTGAAAATCTGGTTGAAGGTCGGCACCCGGAACCCGGTGCCGTATGACCCGCGGAACATGATCCAGTCGGCCGGCTGGAACTTGGCGGTGAACTTGGGGTTCACCGTGCTGCCAAAGCCGGTGTAATCGTCGACCCGCACCGCGCCGGACAGTTCGAGCATGTCGAACACCGGAACGAGCACTTCGGCATAGGCCGCCTTGACGTCGCGGTGGACCTTGCTCAGCTGGTTCACATTGTCGAAGGCGACATTGAAGATGCCAGGGGACTTAGTTTCGTCGCCGGCTACTGATCCGTCGAAGCCGTAGCCTTCGCGTCGGTAGTCAACCCCGGCTGCGACCCGCAACATTCCGCCGGGCAGCTCAAACAAATCACCGGAAATCGAAGCATCGGCCTGCCACAGGGTGTACTTGCCACCATACAGCCGGGTCCCCTTGGCAGAAACAGCATCAAGCGCGGCAAGTGCCGCCGGGGTTTGAATGACCGAAAATGGATTGAGAATGCCGCTGTTGAACAGGCCGACGATACCAGGGGCGCTCGCTCCTGGTGCGGTCGGCGCGCGTGAATCGGGTCCGAAGTTGAACGCTCCAGGAACTCCAGTCGCGGCCAGCTGTCGGGCAAGGTCAGCAGCTCGCTCCGCCGGTGTCGCACCGACTCCAGTGAAGTTGAAAATCCCACGATAGTGATAACCACTCCCCAAGATCGATGTCGACTGACTCTCAGCATAAGATCCGCCCACTCGGTATTCCCAGCTGCCCCCGATCGGCCCTTCGAGGCCCGCCGCAGCGCGGAAGGTCTTGGTGTCGGTCTGGTATTCGCGCGGACCGCAAGCCATGCAGCGCCAGCGGAACGTGATCGGCAGGCCATAACGACCGACGGCATCGACCGTGCGATCGCCCACCGCGCCAAGGCCGGGTAGAACCGCTGCAAGGCGATCATAAACGTCGTTGTAGGTCGCTGCGGTCAGCGCGTTCAGCGGATAGGCGATCGGCAGCGAGGTAGTGTTCGCCGAATACTGGTTGTTCGAGAAGATTTTGCTTGAATGAGCATCCGAGCCGGTAACCTCAGCAAACAATTCGTGATCGCCCAGCTTCGCTGTCGCCCGGCCATAATAGGTCAGAGTATCGATCGGCTGCTGCAAGGTTGCCGCTCGCCCCGTATCCCAGGCACAGGCCAGCGCCGCGCCGGGCGTGTTCCACAACACCTCGTCGTACGCCAGACCGCCATCGACCGACCCGCAACCAGCCCCGCCGGGCAGGTCGAGGATGTTCACGCCGCCGTTCATGCGCACGCCGCCGACAGTGAGGTTGGTCAAGGTGCCGGAGGAGTTGCCCAGCAAGGTCCCGCCCTGCGTAATGCCGATACCCGCCGCGGTCGGGTTGATCGGAAAGGCGGTAGCGATTGGCGCGCCGCGGGTATCGATGGAAAGGCCGCGGCCCGGCTGGTTGCCGTTGACGAAATCGCGATCGCGCCCGAACAGCGCGCCGTTCCAGCTCTTGCTCACCGAGACCATGACATTGAAGCCCTGATCATCGAGCTTGCCCCAGCCGGCGGTGCCGGAAACACGGTAGATCGGCGCATCGCCGCGCTCGGTCATATCGACGAAGCCGGTCAGGTCGAGGCCGGTGAAATTCTTTTTGGTGATGAAGTTGATCACCCCGCCGATGGCATCGGTACCGTAAATCGCCGAAGCCCCGTCCTTGAGCACTTCGACCCGGTCGATCGCGGCAAACGGGATCTGGTTGACGTCGACCGCCGAGCCCGAAAGCCCATGCGCCGCAACCCGCCGGCCGTTGAGCAGGACCAGCGTGGATGACGCGCCTTGCCCGCGCAGGTTGGCCGAAGACAGCCCGTTGGTGCCGCGTGCCGCGCCGCTTACCACGTCGGAGTTCGAGGCAAGATTGTCCGCGCCGTTGCCGTTGGAGGCCAGGAACGAAATCAACTGTTCGGGATTGCTGATCCCCTCGCGGCTGAGGTCGGTTGTGGTGATGATCTGCAGCGGCAGCGCGCTTTTGCTCGGGTCCTGCTTGATCCGCGAACCGGTGACGATGATCGCAGTGCCGGGCTCCTCGTCGTTGGACGGGGCTGCGGCAAGGACCGGAGCATCCTGCGCCAGCGCCGGAACCGCCGCAAAGGCGACGAACGAAACCGAGCTGCCCAGAATGGCGCGCGCGAGTGTGCGTAGTTTCATGCGATTTGGCCCCCCAAATGCGACCCACGGTCAGCGAGTCGAAAGACGAAGCTTAGCGAGCGCTTGCGGCTTTGCCAGTGTCACAGTTGAAAGCGGTTTCATGTTCTGTCGAAATTTGGAAATTGTGACAGCGCTGCAACAACTTCCCGCAATTCAATTGCTGGCGGCGATACCCAGCAGCACGGCCTCCATCGTCGGCAAGGCTGTTTGCCCATTGGGCACGTCGTTGGCGAAGAACGCGAAGGTCAGCCGCTTGCCGCTCGCCGCGCGGAAGGTGCCGGATAACGCATTGGTGGCGTTGAGCGTACCGGTCTTGGCCACGAGGTTGTTCGCCAGCGGCGTGCCGATGAACCGGCGTTTCAGCGTGCCATCGACCCCGGCGATGGGTAGCGAAGCATACCACGCCTTGCCCCACGGCTGCGTATCGATCCAGCGCAGCAAGGCCACCACAGCGCGCGGGGAAACGCGGTTGTAGGTCGACATGCCCGAGCCGTCGGAGAAGTCGTAACCCTCGCGGGGGATGCCAGCCTTGGCGAAGAGGTCTTGCTCAGCCTTGACTGACCAATCATTTGAACCAGTTCCCCAGATATCGCCAAGCCTGTGAAATAGGATCTGCGCGTGCAGGTTCTGGCTGACCTTGTTGATGATCCTCGCATCTTCGGCGAGCGCTGGCGGAGTAAGCCTAGCAAGCGGCCTATAGTTGATCACGATCGGCGTGCCGAGCTTGCCGTAATCGAACACCTGATCATCGAGCTGCGGAGCGCGATGGAGAACACGCACCTTTCCAGTTACCTTCACACCGCGTGCCCCGAGCATGCGGCGAAAGGTCCATGCGGCGTAATGCGCCGGGTCATCGATCCCCACATGCTCGGTCAACGACGCGGAACCGGCGGGGATTGAGCCATAAAGCCGCAGCTCGGTGCCATTAACACCGCGCTCGAACGCAAGGCTTTTCGGGCTTCCGACTGGTCCGGTGATCGCTTCGTTGTGCAGCGTGAAATAAGGCGGCATCGTCACCGTCGGCGCCTGCCCCGGGGCACCCGGATATATGCCAATCGCGATCTGGTTGTCGTCGAGATTGAGCGCCGATGCCGCGGTGCCATCGTCAGTGCCGATGTTGTTCCAGCTCATTCCCGGCGACCAGCGTTGGTCGGGCCAGAAACTGTCATCACCGATCACATCGCGAACCCGCCTGGTCTTGCCAGCCACGGCGTCGGCCAAGCTTGCCAGGCAATCGGACTTGCAGTCCGCTGCGCTCGACATCCGGGCATCGCCTTTGCCGATCAGGCGCACATCCTGAATTCTCGGCGACCTATTGAACTCGAGGATCACTTCCGTGCCGCCGAATTTGTCAGGCTGATCCATCCCCGGCAGCAAAGCATAGGCCGCCGCGGTCGTGAACATTTTGGTGTTCGAAGCCGGCATAAAGCGTCCGTCGGGGTTGATCGAGACGATCACGTTACCCGCATCATCGACCACCAGCAGACCGAACCGGGTGCCCTTGGGCGCCGCAGTCAGCGCAACTTCGGCCTGGGCCTGTGCGCTCGGTGGCTGCGTATCGGCGAGAGCCGGACCGGTCAGCCCAAACAGCGCCGCCGCTATGAAAATCGCGCCCTTGCCCCTCATTCCCCCCATCCCTCGATCACCTGATGAAACCGCGTGTAGTCGATCGTGCGCATGCCGGTCTCATCGATGCTGATGATGTCGGCGAACTTCGCGTTCCAGCGGATATCCTCGCAGGCATAGGCCCAGCGGCCGTGGACAATCTGGCCGCTTTCCTCGTCGAAGCCGGACAGCACCACGATAATCTCCGAATTGCCGACCGAGGTGTGATCTTCCACCCAGCCGTGCAACGGGCTGTTCTCATCGATTACGTGCATCACCGTCCAGCTCAGTGCGAAGACCGGATTGGCCTCGCGAACCAGCTTGAGGTCACTGAAGCGGCGCATCCGGGTATCGCCGACCATCGCGTCCTCCAGAACCGAGGCATGGACGTTGGCCGAATAGATCAGGTTGTGGCGCTGGTTGGCGGCGCGCAGCATCAGGGTGGGGGCCCCGTCGATCTCGCGCACCACCAGTGTCTCGCTGAACAGGATCCGCCCGCTTGGCCGCGAAAAGCGCGCAAAGACGATCCCGGTGGTCAGCGCGAAGAACAGGATGCCAAACGTGATCTCGATCACCACTACCCAGTTGGCATAGGGCGAAACCGGATAGACGTTGCCGTAGCCGATCGTCGCCACGGTATGCACGCTGAAGAAGAAATCGCGCCAGAACAGCGGCACCGGGACGGCATCGTGCGGCACGGAAAGGCCGGTCGGATCGAGCCGGTAAAGCCCGGCGAAGACCAGGTTGAAAGCCAGGAAGGAAACCACGAACAACAGCCCGAGCCGCGGCCAGGTCAACCGCATGAGTTCGTGGTACAGATCGGTCCACAACGCATTGCGCATGCCCAGCGGGCGGATGCGCAGCGGCCCTGCCCGCTTCATCGCGGTGGTTACCGCGGAACGGGCACTGAGCGGACTTTGCTGGGGTTCGGCCATCGGCGCACCCTAGCCCGCCAAGCGCGGAAATGAAAAGGGGCCGGCACCTTGCGGTACCGGCCCCTCTCCCTCGCGGCAGTCCCCATTGCCGCGTCAGAACTTGCCGCGTCAGAACTTGGTGCGCAGCGTCACCCCGTAGGTCCGCGGTTCGGCGAGGAACTGCGAGATCAGCTGGCGCCCGCCCGGATATGACGGAAAGACAAACGGCGCCGAACCAGTACCAGCTTGGCCAAATGTGTTGAACGCAACCTGCGCATAATCCTGGTCAAACACGTTTTGCCCCCAGAATTCGATTGCCCACACATCGCCTGGGCCGCGCACGCCGATCCTGGCGTTGACCAGCGGGAACCCGTCCTGTGCCTTTTGCGGGAACAGATCCGACCCGGTGTTGTAATCGCTGGTAGTACGTGAATCGACATAGACTAGGCCGGTCAGGCCGCTGGTCCCGAGGCTCGGGGTCCAGGCCACCGAATTGGTGATCACCCATTCTGGAGCGTTCGATAACCGCTTGCCCGGCAGAAGCCGCAGCGCTGCAGCCAGCGGCCGGCCAGTGGCGGTCCCGACCAGATTATCGCGGTAATGGGTGTCGGTGTAAGTTACGCCGGCGGTGACATGGAAATTGCGCGCCGGATTGAAGCCCGCTTCGACCTCAAACCCCGTGGCCCGCACGCCCCAACTGGTCCGCCCCGTCGGGCATACCCCGGTCGAGTCACTGGCATCGCGATCAGCGAAGTTCAGGCTGTCTTTGCAGCCGTTAATGTTCTGAACGAGGAAAACCGTGCCGTTAAAGGTGTTCAGCTGAAAGTTGCTGAAGTCTGAGCGGAACACGGTCATGTTCAGGTTGAACTTGTTTAGCTGCCACTTGAAGCCAATCTCAGAGCTGTTGACCAATTCGGGGTCAAACTTAAGCAGTCCGGTCAGGGCTTGAGCGCCACCCGGGGTAGCCGAAAATGGGAACGTCGCACCCTTCAGTGCTGACCGGTCAAGGTTGAAACCGCCGGCCTTGTAACCGCGCGAATAGCTGATGTAGGCCATGAAGTCGTCGGTTGGCCGATACGCCAAGTTCGCAGTGCCGGTGAAGCGATTTTCGCTGCGGGTATCCTTGATCGAAACCCCGTTGATTTCGGAAGTCGAATTGCCAACGCAAGACAGCCCAATCAGCGCTCCGGCCAGCCCCCTTGCAGTTGCAATCTGCGTAGGAGTGCCGGCAGTCGTTGTAGCCAAATCATCGAGTAACAAGCCCTGAATTGCCGGGCAATAGGTGTTGTTGTTGCCGAAGGTAGCGTTGAAATCCTTCTTATCAGTGGTCCAACGTACGCCGAAAGTGAAATCGAGCTTGTCGTTTAGATGCACAATGTTGTGCGTGAACAGAGCAAAGTTCTTGTCGTGTTGGAAGTAGGTGTCGATGGTGGTGCCGACATTGTTCTGGGCATCAAGCAAGGCAAAGGCCGCCACGATATCCGGACCCGAAGCTCCAGAGGCACCGGCAATCGTCGCCTGCCCCACACCCGGAATCACGCACCCAGGGCTGGTCGGAGAATAAAGTCCAGCCAGGCCGCCGCCTGAAATGATCCGGCAAGTAGCAAAGCGGCCAAACTGGCTGCCAAACTTCAGATTGTCGCGCACGGTTAGCTTTTCATCGGCAAAGAAGCCGCCGATCAGCCAGTCGAGCTTGCCGTCGAACGCTTGGCCGTTAAAGCGCACTTCTTGGGTGAAGGTCTTGAACTGCCGGTAAAGATCGTCGCTGGGAGCGCGGTACAGGATGTCGACAGCGGAGTAGTCGACGTCGCCTGCCTGGCCCGAACGGTACGAACGGTAAGCAGTGATCGAGGTCATCTTCACGTTGCCGAGATCGTAGTTGATCTCGCCAGAGAAGCCGTAATCCTTGGTCTTGCCCTGATAGCTGCGGCCTGGCGAAACATAGATGTTCCGGTCATAATGCGGGTTGAAGCTGGCCAGCGGCTGCCCCAGATCGCGCAGCACGTTGACGATGTTGTTGCCGTTGGTCTGGAGCGGCGACAGCGGAGTCGACGGGTTGTTGAGATCACCGATGTAGGGGTTGACCGACCGGTCGACATAGATCGCGCCGCAGCAGCGTTCGTCGCGGTGCGTGTAGTCGGCGATCAGGCGGACTGAAAATGCATCGGTCGGTTCGAACAGCAACTGGCCGCGCACGAAATAGCGGTCACGGTTGTTGACGTCGATGTTGTTGGTGGTGTCCTTCAGGAACCCGTCTCGTTTAACGTAGATGCCGTCGATCCGCGCCGCCAAATTCTGCGACAGCGGCCCGGTGATCGAACCGCCAAGGCGCAGGAAGTCATAATTGCCATAAGTCGCCTCGGCGGTGCCGCCGAATTTGAACGAGGGCTTCTTCGAATAGATGCTGATCAGGCCGGCAGTGCTGTTGCGCCCGCCGAGCGTGCCCTGCGGGCCGCGCTGGACTTCGATCCGGTCAATCTCGCCCAGTTCGTTGAGGCCGATGCCCGAGCGCGAACGGTAAACGCCGTCGATGAACACCGGGACCGAGCTTTCGAGGCCGGGGTTGTCACCCACCGTGCCGATGCCGCGGATCCGGGCCGAGCCATTGGCTTCAGAGCCGGTCGATGACACGAGCAACGAAGGCGCAAGCTGGTTCAACTGGCGGATGTCGTTCGCGCCGCTGTTCTTGAGGCTTTCGGCATTGACTGCCGAGATCGCGACCGGAACGTCGGCCAGCTGCTGGGCGCGGCCCTGCGCGGTCACGACGATCTCGTTCTGGTCAGTCGTTTCCACCGCAGCATCGTCGGTTGCGGTATCGCTCGGCGTTGTCTGCGCCATTGCGCCAGTCGGTGCGAACGTGAGCGCAGTCAGCGAAGCGCCCGCAGCCCAAACTAGGGTCTTCCTCATTTCACTCTCCCATTTCGTGCCGAAACATCGTTGCGTTCCGGGCAGTTATCACGAACCGATTTGATTCGCTTCGTTGGTTTACATATTGGTTTTTCCCGGCCTCACGTCAAATGGCTTGTTTCGGTTGTGCGCACGTTGCGCAGCGCGGCCATTTGGCGTAAGGGCCGGCGCGACGCCCCGGCGGGCTTGCCAACGCGCAAAGCACATGCCGGGGTTTCCCTTTTTGCCCGTCCAAGGAAGTGCTCATGTCCCGTCGCCGCCAGATTTACGAAGGCAAGGCCAAGATCCTTTATGAAGGCCCCGAACCGGGCACGATCATCCAGTATTTCAAGGATGATGCCACCGCCTTCAACGCGCAGAAGAAGGGCACGATCAACGGCAAGGGCGTGATCAACAACCGCATCAGCGAGTATGTTTTCACCCGCCTCAACCACATCGGCATCCCGACCCATTTCATCAAGCGGCTCAACATGCGCGAGCAGTTGGTGCGTCAGGTCGAGATCGTCCCGATCGAGGTCGTGGTGCGCAATGTCGCGGCCGGTTCGATCAGCAAGCGGCTGGGCATTCCCGAAGGTGAGCCGTTACCGCACACGCTGATCGAATACTATTTCAAGGACGATGCGCTGGGCGATCCGCTGATCGCCGAAGAACACATCGCCTGCTTCGGCTGGGCCAGCAACGAAGAGATGCAGGACATCTCCGCCATGGCGATCCGGATCAACGATTTCATGTGCGGCATGTTCGCGGCGATCAACATCCGCCTGGTCGATTTCAAGCTCGAATTCGGGCGGTTGTGGGACGGCGACTACAGCCGCATCATCCTCGCCGACGAGATCAGCCCCGACGGCTGCCGGCTGTGGGACATGACCACCGGCGAAAAGCTCGACAAGGACCGCTTCCGCCGCGACCTTGGCGGCGAGGAAGAGGCTTACCAGGAAGTCGCCCGCCGGCTCGGCCTGCTCGAAACTGACAACGGTCCGAGCGAAGTGTTCGACCTCAACGCGCATCGGAAATTGCGGGGGAAGTAGGCACTTGCCTGACGGACTGCATTCGGCCACCTAGCGGGCATGCATTCCCCTAAAGCCTTGCTCGCCCTCTCGATTTCCGTCCTTGCCCTTGCGGCCTGCGCCCCGCAGGTCGGGCATCCTGCGAGTGCCTCGACCACTCCCCCGCCCTGGGCCTTCACCAAGAGCGACGTGCCGGTCGATCCCGGCTACCGCTTCGGCGTGCTGCCCAACGGCATGCGCTATGTGATCCGCAGCAATGCCCAGCCCAAGGGCACCGCGCTGGTCCGGATGCAAGTCGATGCCGGCTCGCTCGACGAGCACGAGGACGAGCGCGGCTATGCTCACTATGTCGAGCACATGGCCTTCAACGGCAGCACCCATGTGCCCGAGGGCGAGATGGTCAAGCTGCTCGAACGCGACGGGCTGGCCTTCGGTGCTGACACCAATGCTTCGACCGATTACCAGCACACCACCTACAAGCTCGACTTGCCGCGCAACGATCCGAAGCTGCTCGATACCGCGCTGATGCTGACGCGCGAAACCGCGAGCGAGCTGTCGTTCAATCCCGAGGCGGTTGGCCGAGAACGCGGCGTGGTGATGAGCGAAATGCGCGACCGCGGCGGCTACCAGATCAAGAATTACGAAGACCAGATCGCCTTCCTCCTGCCCGGATCGCAGATGGAAAAGCGCTTGCCGATCGGCACCCGCCAGTCGCTTGAAGGGGCGACCGCCGCAGGGCTCAAGGGCTTCTGGGCACGCGAATATGTCCCGGCGCATGTCACGCTGCTGGTGGTCGGCGATTTTGATACCGCGCTGGTCGAGGCCAAGATCCGCGAACGCTTCAGTGACTGGAAGCCCGCGCCCGCCGAACCCAAGGCCAAGGCCGGGCCGATGACGCCCAAGGCCAAGGGTCAGGCCGACGTCCACATCGATCCGGCGCTGTCCGAACGGGTTACGGTGACTCGCAAAGGCAAGTGGCTGGCCGAGCCCGACAGCGTGGCCCAGCGCCGCGAGAACCTGCTCCGCCAGGTCGGCTATGCAATCATCAACCGCCGCCTGCTGCGTCTGACCCGCGAGGCGAACGCCCCGTTCCGCAACGCGGGCTTCGGGACCAGCGATCTGTTCAAGGAGGGCCGGGCGAGCGAGCTTTCGATCGACACGGTCGACGGCAAGTGGCGCCCCGGGCTGATCACCGCAGGGCAGGAATACCGCCGCGCGCTGACCTATGGCTTCACTCCTGAAGAGGTGGCCGAGCAGGTCGCGATCATCCGCACCGCCAATCGCAACGCCGCCGAGGCCGAGAACACACGCAGCAATTCGGCGCTGCTCGGCGCGGCGCTGGCACTGGTCAACGATGAGGTGGTGCCCGACACCCCGCGCCATTCGTTCGAACGGCTCGAGGCGTTCATTCCGGCGATCACGCCCGACAGCGTGCTCGCTGCGCTCAAGCGCGAGATCGTGCCGCTCGACGATCCGCTGCTGCGCTTCCAGGGCCGCGTACCCCCGGCCGACGGCGCCAAGGGCCTGCGCAGCGCCTGGGATCAGGCGATGCGCGCGCCGATCGCCCCGCCCAGCCGCGCCACTGCCGGAAACTTCGGCTACACCGACTTCGGCCCTGCGGGGAAGGTTGTGAGCGACGTGACCGAACCGGCGCTCGGCATCCGCGAGATCCGCTTTGCCAACGGCGTACGGCTCAACCTCAAGCGCACCGATCTCGCCAAGGACCAGGTGCTGGTCCAGATTTCGATCGACGGCGGCAACCTGATCGCCACCACGGGCAATCCGCTCGCCACCAAGATGGTCCCGGTGCTCGGCCTTGGCGGCCTCGGCAAGCACAGCAAGGACGAACTCGACAGCCTGCTCGCCGGACGGACGGTATCGGCCAATTTCAGCCCAACCGACGAGACCTTCGTGGCGGTTGCCGCGACCACCCCGGCCGATTTGCAGCTTGAACTGCAACTGCTCGCCGCGCAGGTCACCGATCCGGGGTACCGCAAGGAAGGCGAAACGCTGTTCCGCCAGTCGATCAACAACCTGTTCGCCTCGCTGCGGGCGACCCCCGGCTCGGCGCTGTCAGCCGACTACGGCGCGATCCTGTCGGATGGCGATCCAAGGTTCAGCCTGGGTAAAGTCGAGGATTACCGCAAGCTCTCGTTCGATAAATTGCGCACCGACCTGGCCGATCGCTTTGCTCACGGCGCGATCGAAATCGGCATGGTCGGTGATATCGATGAGGTGGCGGTGATCGACTTCGTCGCGAAGATCTTCGGCGCCCTCCCCCCGCGCGAGCCGGACTTCCAGCCTTACGCAGATCGCCGCAGCAGGCCCTTCACCGCCAGCCGCACGCCGCACGTGCTGCGTCACACCGGGCTCAAGGACCAGGCGTTGGTCACCCTCACCTGGCCGACCCGTGACGGCGACGACCCGGCGTCCGAATTGCAGCTCGCGCTTCTACAGCGGGTCACCCAGATCGAGCTCACCGACGACCTGCGCGAAAAGCTGGGCAAGGCCTACTCGCCGGGGGTCAGCAGCTCGGCCTCGCGCACCTACCGCGGCTATGGCACCTTCGCGCTCAACGCCTCGGTCGACACCGGCGAGATCGGCGCGACCAGACAGGCGATGGCGAGCACCATTGCCGGCCTGCGCGCCGCCCCGGTCAGCGACGACATCCTTCTGCGCGCCCGCGCGCCGATGCTCGAGGCCTATGACAACGCGCTCAAGAGCAACGCCGGCTGGCTCACCCTGGTCGATCGCGCCCAGACCGAGCCTGACCGGATCGACCGCTTTGTCCATGGCAAGGAGCGGCTTCAGGCGATCACCGCCAAACAGTTGCAAGAGCTGGCCAAGCGCTATCTCGTCCCCGGCAGCGCGGTCGAGGTGACGGTGCTGCCCGAGGGTGTGGACCTTCCCAATCCTTAACAACAAAACGGGGCGGACAGCCGCAGCCGTCCGCCCCGAAGTTGGGGAGACAGAGGTTTCCCTTAAAAGGTGATGTTTGCTTCCACACCAAAGGTACGCGGGGCGTTGAAGTTGGCGTAATCGCCCACGACCGTGCGGAAGTTACCATCGATCGGCACGCGATTGGCGTTCGAACGGCGATAAATGTGCTCCTCGTTGAACAGGTTACGCGCCCACAGTGCGATAGTGAGCTTTTGGCCCTGATCGCTCATCGGGATATCTGCCAGCGCCAGCCGCGCGTTGACCAGAATGCTGCTGTCCGCCAGCACAGGTTCGTTGTCGAAGGTATACTGCGCCGCCGAATAGTTGGCATCCATGTGGAACTTGAGCGCCATCCCGTTGTCCGCGCGGAGCGGCAGGGTGTAGTCGATCGAGCCCGATGCGGCGTGTGGCGGAGTATAGACCAGGAACAGCGGCTGGAGCGGGTTACCAGCAATCAGCGGGTTCGGGGTGGGTGGGACCTTCCAGTAAGTGTAGGCATAGGACAGGTTCATCGAGAGGCCATCGAACGGACGGATCGTAACATCCGCCTCGATCCCGCGAATTTTGGTCACGCTCGGCGCATTCACTGTATCCAGTGTGTGGCGAACAGTGCCGTTGGTTTGGATGAGGTAGAAATCGAAATCGAACTGACTGTCATAGCGGTTCATGATGTAACCGGAGACGTTGAAACGCACCCGGCGGTCGAAGAACTCAGTCTTCAATCCCACTTCGTAGGCCTTAACGTGCTCGGGTCCAAAAGTACGATAAATGGCCGAGCGTGAGCTGGCCCCGCCAGCGCGATAACCGGTCGAATATTTGGCGAAGAAGTTAACCCCTTTAGCCGCATCCCAGGCGACGATCGCCAGCGGATCGAAACGGCCATACTTGAAGCTGAACGGAAACGTGCTGGCGACGTTGTTGACCCTGTAGAGATCGCCGCTCTTCTCGTCGTGGGTGTAGCGCCCGCCCAGCGTGATGTGCAGCGTATCGAGGCCCGCCGGGGTCCAAATGAACTGACCGAAAGCGGCATAGCTCTTTGAATCGGCGAAGCTGGCGCGCGCAAGCGAGAGATTCGCGGGCTGCCAAAGCATTGAGTCGCGGATCAAATAGCTGATCGCCCCTGTGGTGGTGTTGGTCACCCACTGGTTGGTATTGGGATTGGCGGCCACTTCCCCGGCATGTTCGTCGAAGTAATACAAGCCCAGCACGTAATCGAGGTGCGGCAGGCTGCCAACCGCCTGGAACTCCTGACTGAACTGGTCAGCATTCAGGAACGAAATCGAATACCGGCTGAATGTGGCGTTGCTACCGTTGGGCAAGAATGAGGGGCTACGATGCACACCGCCCGAATTGTCCCACTGCTCAGAATCGACTGAGCGCCATGCCGTAATCGACCGGAGCTGGAGGCCATCGGCGACATCCCAGCGCAAGTTGCTGGTAATACCCTTGGTTTTGCCGAAGCTGGTCTGCTGCGGCACGCCAACATCGCCGACTGACATGCGGTCCGGACCAAACACCACTTGCGGAGGAAGCGGCGCGATCGTGCCCGCAGGCAAGGCGTTGCCATTAGCAATAATCTGCGCGACCGTCGCGACCGGATAGCCGTTCGGATTGAAGTTGAGCAACTGGCTGTAGAAGGGAGTGTTCTCATCGCGGCTGATGTCGAAGGCGAAGTCGGCCGTGAAGTTACTCGATGGCCTCCAGCGTGCCGCGATTCGCCCGCCGTAGCGGTGATACTGGTTCCATCCGGTCTCGCCTGAGAGGGGATTTTTGACTGTCGGCCCCTGATGGCTGATCACCGCGTCGAGCTTGAACGAGAAGCCCGCGACCTCTGGCAGGTCGAGGTGCATGCCGCCGCTGTAGCTACCGAAGTTGCCGAAACCAGCGCTGAACCTTCCGCCAAACTTACCGGTCGGAGCCTTGCTGATGATGTTGACTGCACCGCCTTCGGTGTTGCGCCCGAACAGCGTGCCCTGCGGACCCTTGAGCACTTCGATCCGCTCAATTTCGAACAGCGCAGCGTTGAGTCCGTGCTGGCGGGCGAGGTAGATGCCATCGATATAGACGCCCACGCCGGGCTCGCGCGCGGGCTGGTTCGCATCGCCGGGAACGATCCCGCGAATGCCGACGGTGAGCGCTGTTTGTCGCGATTCGTAGGTCGCGACGCGCAGCGAGGGAATCGAGCCATCACCCAAGTCGAGAAGGCTCTCGACGTGGCGCTTCTTGATGTCTTCGTTGCCCATCACCGAGATCGAGATCGGGGTGCGCTGCAGGTTGGTTTCACGCTTGGTCGCGGTGACGACGATTTCGGTCAGGCCTTCGTTCGAGGAGCTGCTCGTCGCTGCTTCGGGCGAGGAATCGCCAGCGCTGCCGCCGCTCTGGTCGGCGGCGGGATCTGCGGCCGCGTCAACGGTCACGGCATCGGCGGATACGGTCATCGCTGCCTGGGCTGCTCCGGCGTGGCCGAGCACGGTGGCCAGCGCGAGCAGGGATGCGGTCGAGCGAGTGGAAAGGCGGATCATCTGGGAATTCCCCTGAACGGTTGAGACG
>JANOAD010000248.1:0-3342 GCA_031410955.1 Novosphingobium sp.
TTGCCGATCAGTCCGCTGGTGCTGGTGAAGTGGATGAAGCTGCCGCTCTGCTGCTCGCGGAAATAAGGTGTCGCAGCCTTGGAGACGAGGAATGCGCCATTCAAATGCACATCGATCACTGAGCGCCAGTCTTCGAAGCTCATCTTGTGCCAGATCGCATCGCGCAGGATCCCGGCGTTGTTGACGATTGCATCGATCCGGCCAAAGCGCTGGACGGCGTCTTCAACGATGCTGGTCGCGCCTGCTGGGTCAGCCACGCTGGCGAGGTTGGCATGCGCTCTGCCGCCAGCGGTGATGATATCGTTGACCGTCTCTTGCGCGGGACCGGCATCGCCGCCTTCGCCCCCGCCGCCGACCCCGGGATCGTTGACCACCACCGCCGCGCCGTGCGCCGCGCAGAGTAGTGCGATTTCACGCCCGACCCCGCGGCCCGCGCCGGTTACCGCCACGACCTTGCCTTCAAGCATGCCCATGAAGCCCGAATCCCTCTCGCCTAATTGCTCGCCTAAAACGGCTTAACCCGCATGTCCGCGAAATCAACCGGCGGGTATAGCGGAAGGTTTTGCTGCGGGCTGCGCTGCCGCCTTTGCCGGTGCCGGGTTTTGCGGGCTGGGCATGGCCCCCGGCGGGATCTGCTGGTCCTGGACCATCTGCGCTGCCTCATCGAGCGCGCGCGCCTCACCTGCGCTAACCCCGCCCGCGCCCGATGCGTTGTCCGGGCGCGAACAGCCTGCAGCCAGCAGCAGCGCCGAAACGAGCGCGGCGCGGCGCAGCATGGTCAAGGTTTGGTGGTGGATGTTGCGGCCGGTGCCGGGGTTGAGGCAGCTTCTGCGCCCGCCGCAGCCGAGCTATCGGCCACCGGTGTGGCATCGCCGGGCAGCCCCTGCACCGTTTCCTCGGCGGGCATTTCGACGTTGTCGGCCTGTGCCTGTTCTTGGGCGCTGTCCGACTTGCCACATCCGGCAAGCGCCAGGAAAGCGGTGGCAGCAGCGGTCAACAGAGCGGAATTCTTCATTGCGGAACCTCTTGCCAAGATGCCGGCGCGCGGGTGCGTTAGCCGGTGGACCCGCTCAAGCCTAACCAACCACTTGCGCTCTGCCAACCGGCAATTCCGCGTAATCGGCGCGATCGCTGGTTGATAAGATATAAAGATTTCTTTATATGATGCTGCGATGCGGATCGATCCCACCTTGCGCGCGCTGGCTGACCCTACCCGGCTCAGGATCATGCGACTGCTGGCCGCGATGGAACTAGCGGTGGGTGAACTGGCCCAGGTTCTGGGGCAAAGCCAGCCGCGGGTCTCACGTCACGTTCGGATCCTGTGCGATGCGGGCCTTGCCGAACGGCGCAAGGAAGGCAGCTGGGTGTTCCTAAGGAGCGCGATCGGTCCGGGCCGGGCCCCGCCGCTCGGCGCCGCTGCAGCGCGGCTCCTTGCCGTGGCCGAAGAAAGTGACGCACAATTCGCCGCGCGGTGCAGCGAAGACCGCCGCCACCTCGCCGCTATCCGCGCCGCGCGTGAAGTCAGCGCGGCAGGCTACTTTGCCCGCCACGCTGCCGAGTGGGATCACCTGCGCGGCCTGCACAGCCCAGATGCTCCGGTGGAAGCCGCGTTGGAGCATGCTCTGGGCGATCAAAACCTCGGCGCGCTGCTCGATGTCGGTACCGGCACAGGGCGCATCGCAGAGCTGCTTGCGCCGCGCGCCGCGCTGGTCACCGCGCTCGACAACAGCCCGGAGATGTTGCGGCTCGCCCGCGCGCGGCTGCAGCACCTCGATGCTGCCGCGCTCGAACTGGTTCAGGGCGATTTCACCGCACTGCCCTTTCCCGATGGGCATTTCGATACCGTGGTGTTCCACCAAGTGCTTCACTACGCGCAGGCCCCCGAGCGGGCGCTGGCTGAGGCCGCACGGGTAACAAAATCCGGCGGGACCATCGCCGTGGTGGACTTTGCCGCGCACGACCGCGAGGAACTGCGTAGCCAGCACGCCCATGCCCGGCTGGGCTTTTCCGACGAGCAGATGCTTGCGCTGCTGGCGAGGCAGGGTTTACCGCCGCCCCGCCCACCGCGCTTCCGGGCACGCCGCTCACCGTCAAGATCTGGACCGGACAGCGCGGCAATGCGCTCGCCCCGGTCAGCGCCAGCAAGGCTGCAGCATGAACCAGTTTGCCTCTCTCCCCGGCGACATATCGGTGTCGTTCGAATTCTTCCCGCCCAAGACCGAGAAGATGGAAGCGCAGCTGTGGGATGCGATCACGCAGCTTGAACCGCTGGCCCCCAGCTTCGTTTCGGTGACGTACGGCGCAGGCGGCTCGACGCGTGAGCGCACGCATGCCACGGTCGCGCGGCTGGTCAAGGAAACGTCGCTGGTCCCCGCCGCGCACCTGACCTGCGTCGGGGCGAGCAAGGGCGAAATCGCCGAAGTCGCGCAGCAGTACTGGGATGCCGGGGTGCGCCACATCGTCGCGCTGCGCGGCGATCCGCCGCCCGAGGCTGGCGGCAGGTTCGTCGCCCACCCCGATGGCTATGCCAGCGCCGCCGACCTGGTCGAAGGGCTGGCCCGCCAGCACCCGTTCGAACTGTCGGTCGCGGCCTATCCCGAGGTACACCCTGATGCGGCCGATGCCGGTGCCGATCTCGATAACCTCAAGCGCAAGCTCGATGCCGGAGCGGCGCGCGCGATTACCCAGTTCTTCTTCTCGGCCGAGGCCTATTTTCGCTTTCTCGACGCGGCGCTGGCAGCTGGCATTTCGGTGCCGATTGTCCCCGGGATCATGCCGGTGACGAGCTTCGCCGCAATCCGCCGGATGAGCGGCAATACCCAGATCCCGGAAAGCATGGAGCGCATGTTCGAAGGGCTCGACGATCGCCCCGGTCCGCGCGCGCTGGTGGCCGCCACCGCTGCGGTCGATCTGTGCCGCGAGCTCTACGCGGGCGGCGTGCGCGACTTCCACTTCTACACCCTCAACCGCGCCGAGCAGGCCTATGCGATCTGCCATCTGCTTGGCCTGCGCCCCAAGGATGCCCCGCAATGACCCCGCGCGAAATGCTGCTGAATGAGGCCGCCAAGGCGATCCTGATCAAGGACGGGCCCTACGGCACTGCGATCCAGGCCGCCGGAATGGGCGAAGCGGACTATCGCGGCGCGACCGGGCTGGAGCGCGACCAGAAGGGCAACAACGACCTCGTCAACCTGACCCAACCCAAGCTGATCGCCTCGATCTGCCAGGCCTATATCGACGCGGGCGCGCGCATTCTCGCAACCAATAGCTTCAACGCCAACCGCATTAGTCAGGCCGATTATGGCGCCGAGCACATGGTTCATGACATCAACGTCGCAGCGG
>JANOAD010000249.1:0-3028 GCA_031410955.1 Novosphingobium sp.
GCCATCGGCGTTAAGCGCATCGACGATGTCGCGCACCGAGACCGAGCCGTAAAGCTGGCCGGCGTTGGACGAGGCGCGGATCAGCACCACCGACTTGCCATCGACGTTGCCCGAATGCGCTTCGGCTTCACCGCGGCGAGCGGCGTTGTCAGCTTCGATCTTGCCGCGGTTGGCTTCGAAGACCTTGCGGTTGGCGGCGTTGGCACGCAGCGCCTTCTTGCCCGGAAGCAGGAAGTTGCGAGCATAGCCGTCCTTGACCGAGACTACGTCGCCGATCGTGCCGAGCTTCTCGATGCGTTCGAGGAGGATGATTTCCATGGGTCTTCTCCCTTACTTCACGAGGTAGGGCAGGAGGCCCAGCTGGCGGGCACGCTTGATCGCCTGGCCCAGTTCGCGCTGTTTCTTGCCAGAAACTGCGGTGATCCGGCTGGGAACGATCTTGCCGCGTTCGGACATGTAGCCCTGCAGCAGCCGCGTATCCTTGTAGTCGATCGCAGGGGCGTTCTTGCCCGAGAACGGGCAGCTCTTGCGGCGGCGGAAAAATGCGCGAGCCATGACTTAGTACTCCTCGCGTTCGCGGCGCTTGGTGCGCTCACGGTCGTTCTTGCGCAACATCACGCTGGGGCCGGCTTCGTGCTCTTCGACCTTGACGGTCATCCACCGGATCACGTCTTCGTTGATCGCGGTCTGCCGTTCGAGCTCGGCCACGACGCCCGCGGGGGCCTCGATGTTGAGCAGCACGAAGTGAGCCTTGCGGTTGCGCTTGATCTTGTAGGCGAGGTTCTTGAGCCCCCAGGTCTCGGTCTTGGTGACCTTGCCTGCGCCGGCTTCAACAATCTCGGTGGCGGTAGCGGCCAGCGCATCGACTTGCGCTTGGCTCAGATCCTGGCGCGCCAGGAAAACATGCTCGTAAAGAGCCATGTCAGTGCCTTTCCAGCATTCTAACCGATCGCTGGCTGATCCGCACGATTGCGGGGCCCCTCCGGCTTTCTTCACCCCACCGAAGCGGGGAAGGGGCGCGCATAGCGGGTTTCGCGCGGAATGCAAGCTTTGGCGCAGTAGTTCGGCGGATGCGCCTAGCTGCCCCATTCGCTGTGATCGTGGAATTCGGAATCGAAGCCCGCGTCGTTTGAGCGGCGCATGGTTCCCAATTCATGCGGATGTCTGGCCCGGACAGCAAGGTGGGGGTAAACCGAATTGGCATCCGATATCTCGCCGCGGCTCAAGGTGATCGATCCGCCGGGCGTCTGGAAAGTGGCGGTTGGACCTTCGCCTTTGGGCTTACTCCAGGCGTTGCCGCCAGAATTGGCGCGCGCGGTCGCCTGCGCGATATGGATTGCCTCGATCATTTGCGGGTCGTTTGCCGATGCGATCAGCTCCATCGGGTCACGCTTCGGCGCCTCGGGTTTGGGCTGGTATCCGCCAGGCCGGAGGACTGCACCGAACAGCGCCAGGATCACCACCAGCGAGGCCCTTTGCACACCGCTGCCCAGTTGCATGCGAAGTTCCGACCAGCTGTTCATCCAACCTGTCCGCAGTCATCGTCGCCGATCTTCCCGGCCGTGCAGGAATGCGTGGAGAAGGTTCCACTGCCGGGCCCCAATACCTCGCTGAAGAAGGCCGGGCTGAAGCGGTTGACCATCTTCTGCATGTTTCCATCACTGGGCCAGTAGAGCACCATCATGAAGGCGGTTACCGCCGCCACGGGAATGCGCATCTCGGGCTTGAGGCCGAGGAAGTTGCGGTTGTCGCTCTCGCGCCACTCGTAGTAGTTGTTGCAGGCGGCGAGGTACTCTTTGTAGGTTTTCCAATCGGTCAGCATCAGCTTCAAGAGCTCGTCCTGGGTGAGCTGGCGCGGCTTGCGCGGCTTTTCCGCGGGCGGGGGCGGCACCGGGCGGAAGCGTTCGGGATCGAGCTTGCGGCCAAAGATCGGGCGGGTCTCGGCCGGGCGCAGATCGTCGCTGCGGGTATCGCGGCGCGGGCGGCCGCCCATCATCAGGTCCTTGCCCAGCCGCGAGATCGTTTCCAGCCGCTCCACCACCGCCGGGTGCGTCCCGCCGTCGTTGTCGCTCCGGCCATCGAACAGCAAGTCGTCGAAGGCCTCGCTGCCGGTAAAGGAGCCCTTGCCGCCGATCTTGATCAAGGCCGAATGCAGGGCATCGGGGCGGTGCGTGATGCGAACCGCCTCAGCGTCGGCAATATGAAAGCGCGCCAGCTTGATCGAGCGCCGCGCCATCCGCGCGAGCCCCATCGAAGCCATGGTGATCATCCCCGAGAGCAGCATGATCAGCAGCATCGGAGGCAGGACAATCGGAATCAGCAACTGCCGCCAATCCTCAAAGCGCAGCGCGTTGTTAACCTGAAGCAGCACCGCAGTGCGCATCAGCGCGTAATTGGCGGCGAGCACCTGGGTATCGCCACTGCGGATATGCGCAGCCTGCTGCGCAATGACCACCGCGAGTTCCTCGTCATCGAGCTGATCGAGCAGGCCGCGGGTCACTGCGATGAGCCCCCGCGATGGCCCTTCGCCCACTGCCAGCGCGTTGGCTTGCGGCACCTCGATGATCCCTAGCCGCGGCACCCGGATACCCAGCGCGATGCATTCGCGCTCGGCAATGGTGACGAACCGGGGCTCCTCGATCCGCGAAGGATTGACCACGGCGAGCTGCTTTTCGACCGCAGCGGCGTGGCCCTGGTAGATCCAGTAGAACAGCGAGCCCGCGATCAAGGCCATCGGTACGCCGTAGCGGGCGAAATAGCCGAGCGGATCGACCAGCATGATATGCGCCGGATCGAGCGCGATCAGGAAAAACGTCGCAGCTAGGCCGCCGATCATCTGGAAGGCGAGAACGTAGAGCCCCAGCACCTCGACCAGCCGCTTGCGGTTCTCGGCCGCAAGCGTGACGTAGCCTATCGCCGCCATGTAGTTCGCCCCCCGGCTTATCGGATCAGAAGCTGACCTTTACCGGCTGGTCGAACTGGGCGCGGTTGTCACCCAGCGTGTACTTGTCGTGATCGGCGGTCTTGG
>JANOAD010000250.1:0-3747 GCA_031410955.1 Novosphingobium sp.
ATTCCGAGCGAATCGATGCTGCCGCGGCTGCTCAATGGCGATTATCTGCTGCTCGCCAAGTGGCCCTACGGCTTCTCGCGCCGCTCGCTGCCGTTCGGCATTCCGCTGCTGCCCGAACACCGCGTGCTCGCCTCCAATCCGGCGCGCGGCGATGTGGTGGTGTTCAAGGCCCCGGCCCATTTCGAGGAAGACTGGATCAAGCGTGTGATCGGCCTGCCGGGTGATACCGTGCAGATGAAGGACGGCCAGCTGTGGCTCAACAACGTCGCCATACCCAAGGTCCGGATCGCCGATTTCGAAGTCGCGGTCAGCCCCAATACGCGCTGCTATTCGAGCCAGTTCATGGCCAGGGCCGCAGACAATACCGACGTATGCCGATATCCGCGCTTCACCGAGACGCTGCCCGGCGGCAAGAGCTTCGACGTGCTCGACCTGGCCAGCGGCGGTTATGACAATACCGACCCGGTGGTCGTGCCCGAAGGCCATGTGTTCCTGATGGGCGACAACCGCGACAATTCGCAAGACAGCCGTTATCCGGCCAGCCCCGATGGCGGGATCGGGCTGGTCCCGATCGACAACCTGCTGGGCCGCGCCACGGTGATGATGTGGTCGACCGACGGCGGCGCGCAATGGCTCAAGCCCTGGACCTGGTTCACCGCAGCGCGGTGGAACCGCCTTGGCGGCACGTTCTGAGGTTCGGTGCTCGGCACGGACACTCACGACTTCCTGACCGCGCTGGCCGGCGAGCCGATCGCGGATGAAAATCTGTGGCTGGAAGCACTGACGCACGGCAGCATCGGCGCGGCGCGCGATTACCAGCGACTTGAGTTTCTGGGTGACCGGATGCTCGGGCTGGTCATTGCCGAATGGCTGTACCAGCTCGACAGATCGGACGAAGGCAAACTCTCGCAGCGGCTCAACGCGCTGGTCAGCCGCGCGACTTGTGCCGGCGTGGCCCGCGCCATCGACCTCGCCCCGCATATCCAGCTCGGCAAACAGGCCCGCGATGATGGCGGGCATGACAGCGACAATATCCTCGGCGACGTGATGGAGGCGCTGATCGGCGCGAGCTTCGTCACCCGCGGCTACGACGCCACCGCCGCAATGGTCCGCCGCCTGTGGGCCGATGCGGTCGCGGGCAAAACCGGGCAGTCCAAACACCCCAAGTCCGCGCTGCAGGAATGGGCCGCCGGCAATCGCCGCAAGGGCCCGCAATACAAGCTGGTCGAACGCTCCGGTCCCGATCATGCGGCGCGGTTTTTGGTTTCGGTCGAAGTGCCCGGCGTGGGCGCGGCAGAGGCCACCGGCACCTCGATGCGCGAGGCGGAAACGGCGGCGGCTGAGGAATTCATGCGCAAGTTCGGGTAATGCGGATGGGGCTTCGACAGGCTCAGCCTGAGCGGGTAAGAGAGCAAAATGAAACCTTCTTCCCACCGCCCTTCTCCCTGCCCCGCTCAGGCTGAGCTCATCCTGAGCCTGTCGAAGGGCGAAGCCCACGCGCTGCGAAGGTCTCAAGCATGAACCCCCACTGCGGTCTCGTCGCCGTTCTCGGCGCGCCCAATGCGGGCAAATCCACGCTGGTCAACGCGCTCGTGGGCCAGAAAGTCGCGATTGTCAGTGCCAAGGCGCAGACCACCCGCGCGCGGCTGATGGGGATCGCGCTCGCCACAAGAGAGGATGGGGGCCAGACGCAGATCATCCTCGCCGACACCCCCGGGCTGTTCGCGCCCAAGCGCCGGCTTGACCGGGCGATGGTCGCCGCGGCGTGGGAAGGCGCGCAAGAAGCCGATGCGATCTGCCTGGTGGTCGATGGCCGAAAGAAGCGGCTCGATTACCTTGAGCCGATCCTCGAGGACCTCAAGCATCGTCCGGAACGCAAGATCCTCGTGCTCAACAAGGTCGACGAAGTGGCCAAGGAGCCGCTGCTGATCGCCGCGCAGGAGCTGGCCGGGACGGACGAGGACGGCAATGCCCCGTTTGACGAGGTGTTCTTCATTTCGGCGCTGACCGGCGACGGTGTGCCCGAACTCAAGACGCGGCTGGCGCAGCTGATGCCCGAAGGCGCATGGCATTATCCCGAAGACCAGGTCTCCAACGCCAGCGAGCGTTTGCTGGCCTGCGAAATCACCCGCGAACAGCTCTACCGCCAGCTCCACGACGAGCTGCCCTATGACAGCGCGGTCCGCCCCGAAAGCTACACCCACCGCCCCGACGGCTCGGTCGAGATCCACCAGCAGATCGTGATCGCGCGCGACAGCCAGAAAGGCATCGTGCTCGGCAAGGGCGGGAGCAAACTGAAGTCGATCGGCGAGACCGCGCGGAAGGAACTCGCCCAGCTACTGGGGGTGAAAGTCCACCTGTTCCTCCACGTCAAGGTCGACGAGAAGTGGGGCGAGGACAAGGAAGTTTACGAGGAGATTGGGCTGGATTGGGTGAAGTAGGTTCTAGTTGCTGGTCGCTGGAACCGACTGTGAGGCCACAAAACGAACTTTCTGCTCGATGATAAACCCGGGCAATGGACCGGAGCGCCCTGATACCGGACCCATTTTTAAACCCATAGCCTGATCGCAAGCGATCTTGGCCAGTGCAGACGGAATTACGGCGTCAGAATTCGGTTGGCAAATTTGCACAGCGCCGGATTGATCAACCTTGAGCTCAACTTTGACATCAAATGGACTGCTGATACCCGCAGGCAAGCGCTGCACGGTGAGTTCAACGTCGGACGCCTGTGACATTCGCGTGATACGGTCCCCGTCGACCGTCCCGGGAATGGTCATTTTAAACAGAGTGCGGACAACGCCGTAGGCAGGATTACCGTCTCCGTCTCTTGCCACGCGCCAACTTGACTGTCGTTCCAATCGGCACATCGCTTTTGTGAGTGCCTCATTCCCCACAAATGACAAAACGCGGCAATTCTCAATTTTGCCGTCCGGACTGACTACAAATTCAAGCAGTGCCGCTGCGGAATGCTCAGCCTCAAGGTGGGCCTGCGGATAGTCTTGCGGGCCGATTTGCGCCTGAACATTCGGTTGTGGGGCAATCACAAGCGCGGCGGCAAGAATTGGGATATCCAGCATGCATCGGATATTACTAAGAGGTTGAAATCATCACAAGTAGAATGCGCCGACAGACTGTTACCGCAGCTTCGCAATCCCGATCCCGTCGGTCTTGGCGCGTTCCTTGGTCGATTCCTCGCTGCGGTTGAGCGCCTTGGCGATTTCCTTGAGCCCTTTGCCCTTGCCCGCGAGCGTGCGCAGTTTGCCGACTTCCTCGGCTTTCCAGGGTTGGCGGTGTTTTGTGAATTGTTCGGCCATGGGGGCGGGATAGCGCAGTAGGCCCCCTCCGTCACGCCCTGCGGGCGCGCCACCTCCCCATCGCAAGTCGATGGGGAGGATCACGCAACATCGCAGATTCACCCCATCGACTTGCGATGGGGAGGTGCCCCGTAGGGGCGGAGGGGTCTTGTTCTGCTCACAATCGCTCCCGGCCCTGCTCGCTGCTGACATCGACCATCAGCAGCATCGCCACCCACCGCTTCATCCGCTCGGGCTCGAACCCCACCCGCACATCGTCGGCGCGGGCGGGATTGGCGTAAGTGCCGAACAGCATGTCCCACACCGGCATGTCACCGAAATTGCGCGCGTGGACGTTGTATTCGTGATGCAGCATGTGCGCCTCGGGGCGCTGGATCAGCCAGTTGGTCCAGCGCGGGGTGTTGATGTTCCAGTGCTGGTACAGCGCGATCCA
>JANOAD010000251.1:0-23938 GCA_031410955.1 Novosphingobium sp.
ATCCAGAGTCCAGCGCGCGGCGCTCTGGATTGCTTCGCTACGCTCGCAATGACGAAGTATTTGGAGAGTTTTACCATGGCATACACCGGCAAGCAGCTCACCACCCAGCTCGACGCTGACGGCACGCTTACGCTGCAGCTCAATGACAAGACCTGGGACGAGCCCAAGGCCGGGCAAGTTCTGGTCAAGGTCGAGGCCAGCCCGATCAATCCGTCGGACCTTGGCCTGCTGCTTGCCACGGCCGACACCGAGAATGCGGTCTATTCGCCCGGCAAGATTGTCGCAAAGATGCCCGACAATGCCACCCGCGCGATGAAAGCGCGCCACGGCATGGCGATGCCCGCAGGCAACGAAGCGGCTGGCACGGTGGTTGCCGCCGGTGCCGGTGCCGAAGCGCTGCTGGGCAAGCGCGTCGCCTGTGTTCCGGGCAGCGCTTATGCCTCGTACGCCTATGCCGACGCTGCGATGTGCATGCCGGTCGAGGCGAGCGCGGCGCAGGCTGCGTCGAGCTTCGTCAATCCGATGACCGCGCTGGGCTTTGTCGAAACGATGAAGCTCGAAGGCTTCACCGGGATCGTCCACGCTGCCGCGGCCTCGAACCTCGGCCAGATGCTGGTCAAGATCTGCCTTGAAGACGGCGTGCCGCTGGTCAACATCGTGCGCAGCGAAGACCAGGTCAAGCTGCTCAAGGACCTTGGCGCGACGCACGTGCTCAACATGACCGACGCTGATTTCATGCCCAAGCTGATCGATGCCATCGCCGAAACCAAGGCCATGCTGGGGTTCGATCCGATCGGCGGCGGGACGCTGGCGGGCCAGATTCTGACCGCGATGGAAGCCGCCGCCAGCCGCGGTGCCGCATTCAGTCGTTACGGTTCGAGCGAGGCCAAGAAGGTCTATATCTACGGCGCGCTCGATCTTGGGCCGACGATCCTCAACCGCGCCTTCGGGCTGACCTGGGACCTTGCCGGGTGGCTGCTCACCCCGTTCATGGGCAAGGCCGGAATGGAAGTGGTCGGCCGCATGCGCGCGCGCGTCGCCAAGGACCTGACGACGACTTTTGCCAGCCATTACAAGGCCGAAGTCTCATTGGAAGGGATGCTCACCAAGGAAGCGGTCAGCGATTACAATGCGCGGCGTACCGGCGAGAAGTACCTGGTGGTGCCGACCGCCTGATTGTCCGGGAACCGCAGGTCGCCGGAATCGTTTGAAGATAGCCGCGCTGGAGGGTGCGGCTTTCCCTTTCCAACGAGGACCAGCGCCATGGCGACCGCCGCGAAACCTGCCGAACAGACCTTCACCGACGTAAAGACCCTGCGCGCCCAGGCCCGCAAGCATATCGAAGACGGTGCCGTCACCAAGACCTATCCGGCTGACCGCGAAGTCATCATCACCAAGCTGCAGGAGTCGCTGGCGACCGAATGGGTCTGCGTGCTGCGCTATCTGCGCCACTATCACACCGCGACCGGCCTCGTCTCCGAGCCGATCAAGGCGCACTTCCTCGAACACGCCAATGCCGAACAGGCGCATGCGATGATGCTGGCCGAACGGATCGTCCAGCTCGGCGGCGAGCCCGACCTCAACCCCGACCATCTGACCAAGCTGAGCCACGCCGAGTACCGCGAAGGCAAGACGCTCAAGGACATGGTCAAGGAAGACCTGATTGCCGAGCGTATCGCGATCGATTCGTACCGCGAGCTGATCGACTATGTCGGCGATCGCGACACCACCACCAAAAAGCTATTGATGCACATTCTCGAGCAGGAAGAGGAGCACGCCGACGAGTTCAGCGATCTGCTCGACGGTTGGGAAGGCGAATAACTCTCAGCTTTTCCGGAAACTGCGGAACCAGGCGAGGATCTTGTCGGTTCCGCGGCTTTCGGCGTTGCGCCAGCCGACCGCATCCGTCTTGCCGTTTAGGACCTTGCCATCGCCGCGCAGCACGAACATTGCCGGCGTGCTTTTGAGGTTCTTGACCCCGAGCCGCTTGACCAGTTCGAGATTACGGCCCTCGCCCGTCTGCGGGCGGCCTACGTCGATGAAGGTTACTTCATAGCGGCCGCCGAATTCGGCCTTGAACGCATCGGAGCTCAGCACCTCACCGAGCGAACGACTATCGTGACACCAGTCGGCCCCGAACACGATCACTGCCTTGGCATTGTCAGCTTTGGCCTTGGCAAGCGCCTGGTCGAACAACTTTGCCGCATCGGCATCGACGGGGTAATAAAGCGTTCGCGGCTTGGGTGCCTCGGTGGGCGCGGAAGCGAGCGGCACCGCAGCTTGCCCGGCGCCAAGCGCGAGGATTGCGGCGGCGGCGAGCTTGAACATCACGCCTTGCAGACCACTTCAAAAGCCGGAAGTGCGAATTGTCCGTTCATTGTTTCACCCGCGCTGCTTCCTGCTTTGCCAGTGCCAGCAGCATATCACGCTGCTCCAGGTAATCGACCACAAGGGCATCTGGATTCGCCCGGCATTTCTTGCGAGCATTGTTCCAGTCCTTCTCATGCGCGCCAGTCACCTTGCCGTCACGCAATCCTGCCATCATACCTCCAGGAAACGAGATGACCCGCAGGCCCAGAAGGAAACTGTAGACCTCATCCCTATCGCGCCGGCCTTCCTTCTCGGGTTGAGTAGCTTCCCACCAGTCCATTTCAGCGGTGAAGGCAGAGCAGCGATAGTGGACGAAGCCGCCGCCCGGCTCTGACGATCTGGATTGGTAGAAGTCGTAGGGCGCCTGGAATTTGAGCGGGATCGCCGTGCCGTTGGCATCGAATGCAGGCGAAAACCGCGCCGTCTTCGCAGTGGCAAGCGCGCTGGCGTCAAGCAAATCGGAACCGCTCGACCGCTTGACGTACGCATTGAGTACTGCGCCGCTCGCGTCGATCTCAAAGCCGATCATCACCGTGCCATGTTGTCCCAACGCCTTCGCCTCGGCCGGAAATTCCGCTTCGGAACCGCTGATGAAATGCGGCTTGACCTTAACCAAGACCTGGTTTGCTGAACTGGGCGCGGCGGCACTTTGCTTCGGATGTGATTGTGTTTGGCCAAACACCGGCGCAGCCGCGAGGGCCAGTGTCGCCATTCCGGTCAAGCGCCAAAGCTTGATCATGCCTTGCCGACCACGCTTTCGGGCAGGTCAGTCCCAAACACCCGCTGATAATATTCAGCGACCAGCATCCGCTCGGTCTCGTCGCACTTGTTGAGGAACGAGAGGCGGAAGGCGAAGCCCGGATCCTTAAAGATCGCGGTGTTCTGCGCCCAGGTGATCACCGTACGCGGGCTCATCACCGTGCTGATATCGCCGTTGATGAAGCCCTGACGGGTCAGGTCGGCAACCTTGACCATCTGGCCCACCAGTTCGGCTGAGGCACCTTCGCTTTTGCTCAGCACGATCTCGCTCTCGACCGCGGCGGGCAGGTAATTGAGCCCGACGACGATGTTCCAGCGGTCCATCTGGCCCTGATTGATCGCCTGGGTGCCGTGGTAGAGCCCGCTGGTATCGCCCAGCCCGACCGTGTTCGCGGTGCTGAACAGGCGGAAGAACGGATTGGGCCGGATCACGCGGTTCTGATCGAGCAGCGTGAGCTTGCCCTCGGTTTCGAGCACGCGCTGGATCACGAACATCACATCGGGCCGGCCGGCGTCGTATTCGTCGAACACCAGCGCGACCGGGTGTTGCAGCGCCCACGGGAGCAGCCCTTCGCGAAATTCGGTCACCTGCAACCCATCGCGCAGCACGATCGCGTCGCGCCCGATCAGGTCTATCCGGCTGATGTGCGCATCAAGGTTGATGCGGATACACGGCCAGTTGAGCCGGGCTGCAACCTGTTCGATGTGGGTCGACTTGCCGGTGCCGTGATAGCCCTGGACCATCACGCGGCGGTTGTGGGCAAAGCCCGCGAGGATCGCCAGCGTGGTGTCGGGATCGAACACATAGCCGTCATCGGTATCGGGCACGCGTTCATCGGCCTGCGAAAAGGCCGGAACCTTCATATCGACATCGATCCCGAACAGCTCGCGCACCGAGACCGTACGGTCGGGTGCGGGCAGGATGGTGTCCGAGGCGGAGCCGGGCTGGGTGTTGGGAATGTCGGTCATGGCGCTGCTCCGCCTATACGCGCGGGCGCTGCGGTGCAATATGGATTGCGCGGCGGTTAAGCGCGCGGTTGAATTTTTGTCAGGCGGCCCTGCCTGCCTTGAAGTCGGTGGCCCGGCAGGCTCGGTCGCGGCCATCGGCCTTGGCGCGGTACAGTGCGGTATCGGCCAGGCGATATAGCCGCTTCCAGTCGTCTTCGCTGGTTACGCGCCCGTCGACAAAGCCGATGCTCACGGTGACCTGCCAGTTCATCGGCATGGCGCGCTGGCGCACCGCCTTGAGGATCCGTTCGGGCGCGCACTGGCCCTGAGCGTGAAGCGGGATCAGCAAGGCGAACTCCTCACCGCCCAGCCGCACGGCAAGACTGCCCTCGGGACGGCAATCCTGGATCGCCGCGCTGACTTCGCGCAGCACATCATCGCCCGCGGCGTGGCCGATCCGGTCATTGATGGCCTTGAAGTGATCGATGTCGATCAGGAACAGCCGGTGTTCCTCGCTGCGCCCGATAGCGTGCTGGATAAAGGACCGGCGGTTGAGCAGGCCGGTCAACGGGTCGGAATTGGCCAGCCGCAGCGCAAGCTTCTCGCTCGCCTTGGCCTCGTCGCGTTCGGAATAGAGATCGCGCATGCGCGCCACGATCAGCATGGTTGAAAGCAGCGATTCGATCGAAAGCGCGATTAGGTTGCCGTTGTCGAGCCAGAAGCTGTAATCCAGCAGGCCCATGCCATAGGCCACCCGAGCAAAGGTCGCCACGAGCGGAGCCGACCATGCCACGATGAACATGCCCAGATTGCGCGCCTTTGCCCGCCAGGCCGAATGGATGATCGGAATTACCAGCAGCAATGCCGCCGCGCCTGAGATAAAGTAGAAGCGGTCAAGCCAGTACCCTTGCCATGGCGCAAAGACGGCAAATGCAATGGCGCTGATCATGGCTGAGGCGCTCAATGCTGAAGCAATATGGCGCAACCTCGGCGGGAACGTCCTGTCTCCGAAGTAGTCGAACATGAACCGGATCGCGGCCACGGCGGCAAGGGCCAGGAAGAGATAATTGAGCCGCAGCCGGTCGTTGTTGGCGAGCGAGGGGATCACCAGCATCGCAATGCTCGATGAGGTGAAGGTATAGGCCATCAGCGCGCCGACCATCGCCGCGTAAGACAGCTGGAAGCGGTGATGCAGCACCGTCCAAAGCGACAGGTTGTACATCAGCAATGCCAGCGACAGTCCGCCGAACGCAGCGTAGAGCGCGACCAGCCACGATTGCAGCCGGTAGCTTTCGCTGGCGGTCATCAGGTGCGCGCCGATCACCACGCCGCGCCAGTTGGCGCTGTCCTTGATTTCGATGCGGATCCCGCTGAGCGGTACTGCGCGCGCTGGCACTGGGAATTCATAAATGGCCCCGATCGTCATGAACGGCCGCGAATTGCGCGCATTAAAGGCCAGTTCCGAGCGGGTTCCGTCAGCGTAGTGGAAGGTCACGCGCTCGCCGTCCTGCCAGACGCTGGAAGTGCGCAGCACCAGTGGATCGGCGGTGCGCGACTCTATCGGGGCAAAGCGCAGATCGACTGCGAAGTCCCCCCGGCCGAAACGGTTCTGGGCTTTGCCGCAATCGAACGCCACGGGATCGCCGGCCTTAGCCAACGGGGCCACGCAGGTTGCCACTGGAATACTGGCGTGCGCCAGCGAAGGCGCGGCCAATGCAACCATAAGTGTAGCGAATAATCGCAGTAATTGGCGCCAGATACTCGACATCTTCTATCGCGATAGGAGGCTTGGACAAATTTACCGTTAATTTCGTACTGCTCTTGTCAACATACCAACCGGTTGGTATGCACGCCGCATGATCCCGAATCAACCCTTTCGCCCAGCCCCGGCCACGGCGCGCGAAAAATTGCTGGATGCGGGCGTGAAACTTATCCGCCAGCAGGGCTTTTCCGCGACTTCGGTGGACCAGCTTTGCACTGAAGCCGGTGTCACCAAGGGGGCGTTCTTCCACCACTTCGCCTCCAAGGAGGCATTGGGTGTTGCCTTGGCCCATTATTGGTCCAGTTCGACCGCCGCGTTTTTCGCGGCCGCTCCCTTCCATCATCACGACGATCCGGCGGCGCGTGTGCTCGGCTACATCGATCTTCGGATCGAGCTCATCTCGGGCCCGGTCGAGAGTTTCAGCTGCGTTGCCGGGACCATGGTGCAGGAAGCCTTCCTTACCAGCGACGCGATCAGAAGCGCTTGTAATTCAAGCATCTTTGGTAACGCTAGAGCGCTTGAAGACGATCTTGCCGCAGCCCTTGCCCGGTCTGGCGCAACCGGCGTGACTGCGGCATCGCTATCCCGTCACATCCAGGCGGTCATCCAGGGTGCGTTTGTGCTGGCCAAGGCACAAGGCGGTGCCAAGGCGGCTGCAGCCGCGCGCGAGCACCTGCTGCACCTGCGCCGCTATCTCGAATTCCTTTTCGCCGGAGAAAGCGCCCATGCCGATTGATCCCCTCGCCGCAATCGAAGTTACCGCTTTTGGTTGGGTCCCCGATTTCGCCCGCGGCCAGGTGCGCGACCTGCGGGTGCGCTGGGCGCTGGAGGAGCTGGGTCTTCCCTATCGCACCCGGCTGCTGATGGGTGAACGCCCGGCCAGCTATTATTCCGAACAGCCGTGGGGCCAGGTTCCGGTCTACAAGGAAGGCGCGATCGAACTGTTCGAATGCGGCGCCATCGCCCTGCATATCGCGGAGAAAGACCATACCCTGCTCCCCGCCGACGAGGTCGGCCGCAAGCGGGCGATTACCTGGCTGTTCGCTGCGCTCAACAGCATCGACGGCCCGGTCATGGCATACGTTTCGGCGTCGTACTTCCACGCTGACAAACCATGGTCGGCCGGCGCCTCCACCGCCTTTGGCGAACAACTGTCGCAGCGGCTCGCGCGGCTGGGTGACTGGCTGGGCGACAAGGATTGGCTCGAGGACAGCTTCACTGTGGGCGACCTGATGATGGTCGCGACCATTCGCGGGCCCGACATCGTCAAGCATGCCCCAGACAACGTGGCGGCCTATGTCCACCGCGGCGAAGCGCGGCCCGCTTTCCAGCGCGCATTGGCCGCGCAGCTTGCCGATTTCGCGCCGCACCCGGCGTGAGCAATATTTCCGGGGGCGGAAACGGAGATTGAAATCATGACCAAGATGATATTCGTCAACCTGCCAGTGGCGGACTTGCCCCGCTCGGTCGCGTTCTACAGCGCGCTCGGTTTTGAGCCGAACCCTAAGTTCAGCGACGATGCGGGCGCCTGCATGGTACTGTCCGAGACGATCTACGTTATGCTGCTGACTCACGCCAAATGGCAGGGATTTACCACCCGGCCGATCTGCCCCACCGGATCGAGCGAGGTCGCGCTGGCGCTCAGCGTGGACAGCAGGGCCGAAGTCGATCGCCTGGTCGAAGCGGGCGGCGCGCACGGGGGCGGGGTCGATCTCAACCCGCCCGAGGATCACGGCTACATGTACCAACGCACCATCGGCGATCCCGATGGACACATCTGGGAGCCGTTCTGGATGAACCCCGCGGTGGCTGAGGCCGGGGTGCATGAGGAGGCCGCATCATGAGCTATATCGACGGATTCGTGATCCCCGTGGGCAAGGCCGACCAAGCCAAGGTTGCCGCCCACGCGCTAGGAATCGACAAGTTCTTCCTCGAATATGGCGCTACCCGCGTGGTCGAATGCTGGGCCGACGATGTGCCCGAGGGCAAGGTCACCGACTTCAGGCGCGCGGTCCAGGCAAACGACGGCGAGACCGCGCTGTTCTCGTGGATCGAATGGCCCGACAAGGTAACGCGCGACGCCGCGATGAAGGCGATGGAAACCAACGAGGCGATGATGGCCGAGCCGATGCCATTCGACGGCAAGCGGATGATCTTCGGCGGGTTCGAACCGATCGTCAATGAACGGGCGGGCGGCACAACGGGTTACGTCGACGGTTTCGTTGCTCCCGTAACGCCCGCCAATAAGGACGCCTATGTCGCGATGGCGCAGAAAGCGGCAGGCAAGTTCCTCGCATACGGGGCGCTGCGTTCGAGCGAGAACTGGGGTGAGGACATCCCCGACGGCGCGGTGACCGATTTCAAGCGTTCGGTATTGGCCGAAGGCGACGAGAACGTCGTGTTCTCGTGGGTCGAATGGCCCGACAAAGCGACCCGAGATGCTGGCTGGGGCAAGCTGATGGAAGAGCCATCAATGCAGCCCGGCGAAATGCCGTTCGACGGCAAACGGATGTTCTGGGGCGGGTTCAAGCCGGTGGTCGAACTCAAGGCATAGGGAGGATCGGTCATGGGCACCTTGCAGGGCAGCTGGATCTGGTACGAACTGATGAGCCCCGATCCGGAAGGATCGAAGGCCTTTTACGAAGCGGTTGTCGGCTGGTCGATGACCACCGGCCACGGTGAGAACAACACGGACTACGGCTTCATCACCGCGCCCGACGGCGCGATGGTTGGCGGGCTGATGCGGCTCAGTGCGGACATGCAGCAACACGGCGCGCGCCCCTGCTGGCTGGGCTATATCGGCGTCGACGACGTCGACGCCAGCGCCAGGGCGATCGAAGCCGCAGGCGGCAAAATCCTGATGCCGCCGTGGGACGTCGCCATGGCCGGCCGCGTGGCGATGGCCGCCGACTGCTGCGGCGCACCATTCTACATCATGACCCCAACTCCCCCGCCCGGCGGGGGCGAAAGCACGGCCTTTGCCGCCCGGCCCAACCCCGGCCATTGCGGCTGGAACGAGCTTTACGCCGGCAATCAGGCCATGGCCGAGGCCTTCTATACCGGGCTGTTCGGCTGGACCCTGCCCGAACCGATGGACATGGGCCCGATGGGCAAATACCAGTTCATTGCGCATGACGGCGTGACCATGGGGGCGATCATGACCAAGCCCGAAGCGGTTCCGGTCTCGGCCTGGGGTCACTACATCTGGGTCGACAGCATCACCGCCGCGAAGGATCTGGTCGAAGCTAACGGCGGCCATGTCGTGAACGGTCCGCATGAGGTTCCAGGGCCGCTCTGGATAATCCAGGCCGTCGACCCGCAGGGTGCGCTGTTCAGTCTGACAGGTGGCAAATGACAGGCCTTGACGCGTTAGCCTGACACGCTCAAGTTCTTTGTTTGTTCTTTTCCGCAGGAGTCACCGATGGCCGACTACACGCTGTTCACCAACCCGATGTCGCGCGGCCAGATCGCCCGCTGGGCATTACACGAAGTCGGCGTCGAATATGAGCAGGTGCTGGTCGACTGGGCCGACAAACCTGCCAGTCTCCTCGCCGCGAACCCGATGGGCAAGGTCCCGACCGTCGTTCACCACAGCGAGACCGGCGAACGCGTGATCACCGAATGCGCGGCAATCTGCGCCTATCTGGCCGAGGTCGAACCCGAAGGCAAATTGCTCCCCTCTGACGCCGAACTGGCTGACTACTACCGGTGGATGTTCTTCGCCGCCGGCCCGGTCGAGCAGGCGATCGTCGGCCGCTCGATGGGCTGGGAAGTGCCCAAGGAACGCGAGGGCATGGTCGGCTTCGGCAGCCTTGAACGCGTGCTCAATACGCTCGACAACCACTTCTCGGAGCACGATTTCGTCTGCGGGCCGCGCTTCACGATGGCCGACGTTTATGTCGGCAGCCAGATCGATTGGGGGCTCAATTTCGGATCGATCCCGCCCCGTGAAGCGTTCGTTGCCTATGCCGAACGGTTCCAGGCGCGCAGCGCCTACAAAGCCGCGAAAGCGATCGACAACCAGCTGATCCAGGAGGCCAAGAAATGACCATCGCCAAGAACACCGTCTGCCTGTGGTACGAGAAAGATGCGGAGGAAGCCGCGCGCTTCTATGCCAGCGTCTTTCCGGGCAGTTCACTCGGCGCCGTGCACAAGGCCCCGACCGACTTTCCCGGCGGCAAGGCCGGCGAAGCACTGACCGTCGATTTCACCGTGTGCGGCATCCCCTGCATGGGCCTCAACGGCGGGACGTACTTCAACCAGAGCGAAGCCTTCTCGTTCCAGATCGCGACCGACGATCAGGAAGAAACCGACCGCTACTGGAACGCCGTCGTCGGCAATGGCGGCGCGGAAAGCGAATGCGGCTGGTGCAAGGACAAGTGGGGCGTCTCGTGGCAGATCACCCCGCGAGTGCTGACCGAGGCGATGGCGCAGGGCGGCGCGGTGGCGCAGGCCGCGTTCGGCGCGATGATGACGATGAAGAAGATCGATGTCGCCAGGATCGAGGCCGCGGTCGTTGCGGCCAAGGCTGATGCGTAGGATCGAATCTAAACTTGAATGCCGCGAACGGATCGCGAAAGGAACCTGGTAATGCTCGCTCTCTACGGCCATCCGTTCTCGAGCTACACCTGGAAGGCGCTGATCCCGCTATATGCCAATGGCACCGCGTTCGAATTCCGCACCCTCGATGGCGAGCAGGTGGAGAGCGAGGCGTTCGTGTCGGCGGCCAGTCCGCAGGGCAAATTCCCGGTGCTGGTCGAGGGCGACCAAACTGTGTTCGAGGCCAGTTCGATCATCGAATATCTGCATCTCAGACACCCAGGCGCCGCGCCGCTGCTCCCCGTCGACCCGGCGGCGGCGATCCAGACGCGGATGATCGACCGTGTGTTCGACAACTACGTGATGGGGATCATGCAGGAGAGTGTCGGCGAGGCGATCCGCAGCGGCGGCAAGCCCGATCCCGCGGTGCTCGCTTCGGTCGCCGAGCGGCTCGAACGTTCTTATGCGTGGATCGATACATGGCTGGCGGACTACGCGATCACCGATGCGATCACCCTGATCGAATGCGCCGCCGCGCCGAGTTTGTTCTACGCCGATTGGGTCCATCCGATCCCGGCGAAATTCACCCGCCTGCGCCGGTGGCGCGCGCATCTGCTCGCGCTGCCACCGGTTGCCCGTTGCGTCGACGACGCGCGGCCTTATCGTCATTATTTCCCGCTCGGCGCGCCCGACCGGGATTGAGGAGAGTAACTGCAAATGTACGAATTGTCCGTCACCCGCCTGATCGATGCATCGCCCGACAAGGTCTGGAAGGTCATGACAACACGCACCGACGAATGGTGGTGCCCCAAGCCGTGGCGCGCCGAAGTGAACTGGGGACCGCGGACGCCGGGCGGGCAGACTCACACGACGATGTACGGACCCGACGGCGAAAAGAACGAGCATCCCGGGTTTATCCTCGCCTGGGACGAGGGCCGGCGGATCGCGGTGACCGATGCGATCGAAGGCGATCTCGAGCCGAGCGGCCCGTTCATGCTTGGCATCTGGGAGATCGCTCCTGAGGGTAACGGTACGCGCTACACCGGACGCGCCCGTCACTGGACCCCCGAAAGCATGGCGCATCACAAGGAAATGGGCTTCGACGAAGGCTGGGGCGTGATGGCCGACCAGTTCAAGGCGTTGTGCGAGGCGGACTGACCCGAATGAAGGGGGAGACGATGGACAAAACCGGGCTCAAGGCATGGCTGCTGTGCGGCACGCTCGACGCGCTTTACGCCTCGGTCATGACCCTCATTCAAGGCAAGCAGGATCTTGTCACGATTTGGAGCGGGGTCGCGGCGGGACCGTTTGGTGACGGCGCAGGCGGCTGGGGCGCGGGCGGTCTGCTGGCGGGTATCGCGGTCCATTTCGCGATCATGGCGGTGATGGTTGCTGCGGGGCTGTTCCTTGCTCGTAACACCCAGCTTGGCCGGATGGCACCGTGGAAGGCGGGTACGGCCTACGGGCTGGTACTCTACGGGATCATGTACGGGATCGTGCTGCAATGGCGCTTCGGCGTGCCCTTCCCCGATCCTGACCGGATCAAGGTGGCGCTCAGCCTGTTTCCGCACATCTTCTTCGTCGGCATCCCGATCTTCGCGCTGGCCCGCCGCGCCATGCCAGTTCAACCGATTGGTAGGAATTCTATCGTAAACTAGATTCCTGAGCAAAACGGAGGCGGGCAGTGTTCGGACGCAAGGTTACATTTGGCCGCAAACAGCACACTCTGCAGGATCTGCAGGAAATGGCTTCGCACCCGGACAGCGACGGGGTCCGCCGGGTGTTCTCCAAAGAACTTTGGGACGACCCAAAGGTCGGCAGCGTCCTGCGCGAAATAGGCGTGGAGCCTGACGATCGGCGCAATCTCTGCCGCAGCGGAGAAGAATGGATCGCGCTGTTCGCCCGCGCCAAGACCGAACTGCTGGACCGCCTGGCAAGCTACAACCGCGAGCAATCAGCCCGTTACGGCCATTTCGAGGCGCGCCCGTTCCTGCTGATCGGCGCAGAAATCTATGATGGCGAGCATGGTGCATTCCTCTACGGCCAGCTCGACCTGATTGCGTACCATGACTGGAACGTCATGTTCCTGGCCGGCGATCCTCAGAGCAAGGCGGTGTCCGGATTGCCGGGCCATCCGGGCCGGATGCCTGTCATCGAGGACATCGTCGCCAAGCGCGTGGTCGACTGGCGCCAACGCCACGATTTCGCGCTCGAAACCTGGGGCATCACTGCGACCGGTGGCTCCAACGGTATTTCGCGCGACGACTACCTTCAAGTCAAAGCGCAGGTCCGCGCCGAAGTCCTCGCCTGGACCGCACAGCTCAAGACAATCATCACCGAGGACTTGCTGGCGGCTCAGGCCTAACCGAACGCTGCGGCCTTCCGCAGCAACTGGTAGGCCTCGACGACCGTCTGCAACCTTGCTTCGTGGCTCCGATCGCCGCCGTTGCGATCCGGATGAAGGGTTCGCACCAGATCGGCGTAGCGCATCCTGAGTGCCCGCCGGTCGGCGTCGAGCGGCAGGTCGAGCGTGTGCAGCGCGCGCCGCTCGTCGGGCGTCACCGCGCGGCCATCAGCCCGCTCCGCCGGACGACGTGCCCGGGCGCGCCCGCTGATCGCATCCAGCGGGTCGGCAAAGTCGGCCCAGCGCGGCGCGGCATCGATCCCGGCGGTGGGTGAAAAGGCGCGGGTGTGCCGGTCCCAGCCATGCACCGGATGCTGCGCGGCGAGGATTTCCTCAGGGCTCATCCCGGCAAACCAGTTGTAGCCCGCGTTGAACTGGCGGACGTGGTCGAGGCAGTACCAGCGGTAGTCACCCGGCCCGTCGAACCCGGTCCCGCGATCTCCCGGTGCCCTGAACTCGCCCGGTTCGCAGCACCCCGGAGCCTCGCAGGCGCGACCCTTGCCCGGATTGCGGCCATGGAATCGATCGTGCTTCACCCCTTCCACATGGCGACTGATCGGCTAGAAGGGAAGGCATGGCAGGACCTCTCGCACTCGAAATGGAGCAACTGCTGACCGCAGCCTTCGTCCCCACCCACCTGGCGGTGATCAACGACAGCGCGCGACACCACGGCCATGCCGGCGATGATGGCTCGGGCGAATCGCACTTCACGGTGGAGATAGAAAGCGCGGCGTTCGCCGGACTTTCGCGGCTCGAACGGCAACGCATGGTCAACCGTGCGCTGGGTGACATTCCGGGGGCACGGGTCCACGCTCTGGCGATCCGCGCCTCCGCGCCAGGTGAATGAGGCGTTTGTAGGAGCTCAAGCCTTGCCAATCGAAGCCACGATTCACCCGGTCACGCATGACCTCGGCGCGTTTCAGGTGCGCCGCGCGCTGCCCTCACCGCAGCGGGTGATGGTCGGGCCGTTCATCTTCGTCGACCAGTTCGGCCCGGCCCATCTGCCACCCGGCCACGCGATGGACGTGCGGCCGCATCCGCACATCGGGCTCGCCACGGTGACCTGGTTGTTCGAGGGCGCGATCGATCACCGCGATAGCATTGGCTCGTTCGCGACGATCCGCCCGGGCCAAGTCAACCTGATGACGGCGGGGGGTGGCATCGTCCATTCCGAACGCTCGCCGCAAACCGAGCGCGCCGACGGCCCGCATCTTTACGGAATGCAGACCTGGCTCGCGCTGCCCGACGGGCAAGAGGAGATTGCGCCAGCCTTCGAAAGCCGCGCCGACCTGCCGTTGATCGAGGACAATTGCACCTCCGCGCGGGTCATCATGGGCTCGCTGTGGGGCCGCACCGCGCAGACCACCCAGCACGCCGCAACGATCTACGCCGAAATCCTGCTCGCGCCCGGCGGGTCGATCCCGATCGATGCCGAAGCGGATGAGCGCGCGGTCATGCTGGTCGGCGGTGAGGCCGCGATCGACGGGATCGAGCTGGAACTCTATTCGCTTGTAGTCCTTGCCCCTGGTCACGCCGCAAAGGTCGGCTCGATGCTGGGCGGGCGGGTCATGCTGCTCGGCGGCGAGGCCTTTACCACGCCGCGCCATGTCTGGTGGAATTTCGTCTCGAGCTCGCGCGAGCGGATTGACCAGGCCAAGGCCGACTGGCGCAGCGGCGCTTTCGGCACTGTGCCGGGGGATAGCGAGGAGTTCATCCCGATCCCCGACGTGCCGCTCACCAACAGCGATTAGAAATTTGGGAGAATTAGCATGACATTTGCCGGACAAACCGCGTGGATCACCGGCGCTTCATCGGGGATCGGTGCGGCACTCGCGCGGGGGCTCGCCGCGCAGGGCGCGCGTCTGGTGTTGTCCGGGCGTAACGTCGCCGCGCTGGAAGAGGTTGCGGCCGATTGCGGCGAGACGCTGCTGCTGCCGTTCGAGACCACTGACTATGCTGCGATTGCCCCGGCGGTCGACAAGGCCTGGGAGTGGTCGGGCGGGGTCGACTTGCTGGTCAACAACGCCGGCATTTCGCAGCGCAGTTTGGCGCAGGAGACCGACTTCTCAGTCTACCAGAAGATCATCGACGTTGATCTGCTCGCGCCGATTGCGCTGACCCAGGCACTGTTGCCGCAAATGGTGGCGCGCGGGAGCGGCCGGATCGCAATGATCTCGAGCATCGCGGGCAAGGTCGGGGTGCCGATGCGCACCGCCTATTGCGCCGCCAAATTCGGGCTGGCGGGATATGGCGATGCGCTGCGCGCCGAGGTCGCCCACCTCGGGCTGCAGGTCCACAACATCTATCCCGGCTCGGTCGCGACCGATGTTTCACGCAACGCGCTCACTGCCGATGGCGGGAAGCGCGGGGTCAGCGACAAGGTGATCGACAATGGGATCAGGCCTGCGGTCGCCGTAGCGCAGATGATCGAGGAAATGCTCGCCGGTAACCGCGAGATCATCGTGGCTGAGGGCGCGGAAAAGGCGATGGGCGAAGCGCGCCGCACCCCCGATGCCCTGCTCGACCAGATCGGTGCTTTCATGGCGGCGGGTTACGTCAAGCGCATGAATGAGGGCGCCGAATGATGGAGCAACAGCGCGTCACGCTGGCGGGCGGGATCGAACTCGATGTGGTGGACACCGGGCCGCGCGATGCGCCCGCGCTGATCTTCCTGCACGGCTTCCCCGACAGCCACCGCACCTGGCGGCATCAGATCGCGCATCTGTCGGGCCGGTTCCGCTGCATCGCCCCCGACCAGCGCGGCTATCGCGGATCGTCCAAGCCGATCGGGGTCGAGAATTATACCCCCGACAAATTGATCGGCGACGTGTTCCTGCTGGCCGATGCGCTGGGGATCGAAAGGTTCACGATTATCGGCCACGATTGGGGCGGCGCGCTGGCCTGGGGGGTCGCGATCACCGGACAGATGAGCGGGCGGGTGACCCGTGCAGTGATCGCCAATGCGCCGCATCCGGTTTTGTTTCCCGAGCTGCTCTACACCAACCCGGTCCAGCGCGCGGCGAGCCAGTACTTCCGGATCTTTCGCGATCCCGCCAGCGATGCGCTGGTCGAACGGTTCGGGCTGGGCGGCGTGCTGCTCAAAGCATTCGGTAAGCTGCCCGAAAACGCGCAGATGGAGCCCGAAGAACGCGCCGCGCTACTCACTGACTGGGAGGACCGCGAAGCCGCCATCGCCATGCTGAACTGGTACCGCGCCAGCCCGGTACAGGTGCTCGAGATGGACGCGCCGTTTGCGCTGCCCGAAGACTGGCAGCGCTTTGCCTTGCCGCGCCAGACCATCCCGACGCTGGTGATCTGGGCGATGGACGATCTGGCGCTACCGCCCGAGAACCTCGACGGGCTCGATGCGCTGATCGATGACCTCACCGTGGTCCGCGTCCCCGGCTCGGGCCATTTCGTGCAGTGGGAAGCGCCCGAGGCGGTCAACGCCGCGCTCGACCAGTTTCTGGCGCGCACCGATGGCGCCTGAACCCCGGCGCGGCGGAATGGGTGCGGCGGTGGTCGCCGCGGCCCAGGCCGCCCGGCGGTCGTTGCTGCGCAATCACGGCGGCGGGCATGCCCCGGTCAGCAACCTCGAGCTGTTCTTCGACCTCGTTTATGTCTTCGCGATCACGCAGATATCGGGGTTCGTCCACCACCATCTTGATCCGGTCGGCCTGATCGAAGGACTGCTGCTGTTCCTCGCGGTATGGTGGGCGTGGATGTACACCACCTGGGTCGCGAACTGGCTCAATCCCGAGCGGATACCGGTGCGGCTGCTCTTGCTCGCGCTGATGTTCCTGAGCCTGGCGATGGCGCTGGCGCTGCCGCACGCCTTTGCCGATAGGGGCCTTGAATTCGCGGCGTTCTATGTCGCGCTGCAGATCGGACGCAGCGCCGTGGTGGCCCTGATGTTCCGCAGCGAGCGCGCCCACAACACGCTCAACATGTGGCGGATCACCGTCTGGTTCGCCGCATCGGGTATGCTGTGGATCGGCGGAGCGCTTGCCGGTGGCGGCGCGCAGCTGGTCTGCTGGGGGCTGGCGCTGGGCATTGAATACGCTGGCCCCTTCGCGCTGTTCCGGGTGCCATGGCTCGGCCATTCGCAGCTTAGCGATTGGAACATATCGGGCAGCCACATGGCTGAGCGCTGTTCGCTGTTCATCATCATTGCGCTGGGCGAAGGGATTGTTGTGACCGGGGCCAGCTTTGCCGGGCTCCCCATGCAGTCGGGCCGGGTTGCCGCGCTGGTGGTAGCCTTCCTGGGCTCGGCGCTGATGTGGTGGCTGTACTTCGATCTCGGCGCCGAGCGCGGAGCGCGGATGATCGCGGGCCATGCGCAAGCCGGCCGGGTGGCGCGTAACGCCTATACCTACCTGCACATGCCGATCGTGCTCGGCATCGTGATCTGTGCGGTGGCTGATGCGCTGCTGCTCGAGGAATGGGACCACCCGGCCTCGCGAACATTCGTCGCCGTTCAGATGGGCGGGCTGCTGTTGTTCCTTGTCGGGGTAGGCCTGTTCAAGCGTTCGGCCAATTCGCTGGGCAATTTTCCGTTCTCGCACACCATCGCCACGCTCTTGCTGGTGCCGCTGGGCTTGTGGAACTGGTGGTCGCCCATGACTACGGCCGGACTTTCGCTGGCTTGCACGCTGGTGCTGCTGCTCACCGCCTACCAGGAATGGATTTCGTACCACGGCGGCTGGGTCGAGCGCTGGGAGGCGCGCGGCTGGCGCATCGGCACCTGGGCGCGGGAGCGCAATGAACGTCGCCGCGAACGGCGGCTGGCGCGCGAGGCGGCCCGGGAAATCAGCCGCTAGATCACGCGGTCGCTGCCGCCCCAGGCGATCCAGGCACCATGCGGATGCGCGCGGGTCACCACCACGCCTTGCTCTCCCCCCGGCCAGTAACGCACCACCATCTCGTGAATGTGCAGCACCCGGTTTGCTTCCAAAGCAACCCAGGCGAGCGGGCGTTCCGGTGTGGCCCTTGCTCCCGCCGCTTCGATCGCGGCGGTAACCCGCGCCTGCTGGTCTTCGGGCACATATTGCCAGACGATCGAATGCATAATCATCCGCGTGGTCCCGGCCTCTTGCGGCTTGACCAGTTCGGCCTCGACAAAATCGGCGGCGTTCATGTGGACCAGATCAGGCGCTCGCTGCTTTGCCTCGACGATGGCGGCTTCCATGCGCTCGAAGCGGACGGTGTGCTCGGGCCAGATATAGGCTTTGAGCCGGGTCGCCTGTTCGGGTTCGGCCAAGTCAACTGGGGCAACGTCGCAGCCGCGGGTCGAGACGATTTCAATGTGCTTGTCGGGAGGCGGATCGCCTTGCCATTCGGGTTTGAAGCGGATCGCGCCCGGCTCAGGCCCGACCTGCACTCCGCCAAGGTCATAGTGATAGCGGTCGAGCATCAGATTGATGCCCGCGCTCGATCCGATCTCCAGGCACTCGAAACGAGATGGAAGTCCTTGATCCGCCAACCACAGCATTGCCGCGATGAAATTGGCCGAGCGACCCGCTTCGTTGGTTTGCGGCGGGCCGTCGAGCCAGGGCAGCAGTTCAGCCTCGTGGCGATGCAACGCAGCGGCAACGATTGCTGCATCGTCGATCCCTTCGCGCCCTTCATAGATCGCCGCGAGCGCAGGCTCTTTACCCTTGAGCTTGAGCGAATGAAGCCCCCCAGCCAGTCGCAGCGGCAAAGCGTCGCCAAGCGGAGCACCCTGCCAGCCGCGCACTCGCGCAAGCACCGCACCGCCCTCTCTGCCTTCTAGCAGGTCGCGCAGGGCTGCACAGATCCGAGCAGTCACCGTCGCTCCCGATGCGGTGCAATAGGCAACCTGATTGTCAAATGCCTTTGTTACGATATCTGCGCCCTTGGCCTGGATATCGATGAACTGGTATGGCTCTGCCACCGCCGTCCCTCCCGCTGCCTGTTGTTGCAGATGCGAATGGGATGCACCTATTTGCTGCATTGCACAAGATCCGGGATGTGCGGTTCTTGCCCTTTTGCCAGACCCGCCCTAAGGCCCGCGTCCTATGCCAAAGCCGCTGATCTTCGCCGTGCCCAAGGGCCGCATCCTCGATGAGGCGCTGCCGCTGATGGCGCAGGCCGGCGTGGTTCCCGAGGCCGCGTTTCACGATAAGAAGAACCGCGCGCTTTCGTTCGCCTGTGAAGGCGGCGACATGCAGATTATCCGCGTCCGCGCCTTCGATGTAGCGACTTTCGTTGCTCATGGTGCGGCCTCGGTCGGGATCGTCGGTTCCGACGTGGTCGAAGAGTTTGCCTACCCCGATCTCTACGCCCCAGTCGATCTCGACATCGGCCACTGCCGCCTTTCGGTCGCTCAACCAGCCGGACACGGCGCAGATAACGGGCATTCCAGCCACCTGCGCGTCGCCAGCAAGTACCCCAACCTGACCCGTCGCCACTTCGAGCGGCAGGGCGTGCAGGCTGAAGTGGTCAAGCTCAACGGGGCGATGGAACTGGCACCGGGCCTGGGGCTCGCCAGCCGGATCGTCGATCTCGTCTCGTCGGGCCAAACGCTCAAGGACAACGGCCTCGTCGAAACCGCGACGATCCTGCAGATTTCCGCGCGGCTGATCGTCAACCGCGCCGCGCTCAAGACCGACGAGCGGGTTGCCGCCCTGGTCGAGCGGTTCCGCGCGCTGGTCAGCGAAGCGAAGGCCGCCTGATGCTGCGGCTCAACTCCCGCGATCCTGGCTTCGAACAGGCCTTCCGCCGCCTCGTGGCTGACCGGCGCGAGAGCGACGACCATGTCGCGCGCGATGTTTCGGTGATCCTCAGCGACGTCAGGAACCGCGGCGATGCCGCGCTGATCGATTGCACCGCCAAGTTCGATGGGCACACACTGGCAGATGATGCGTCGTGGCAGGTCTCGCTCGATCTGTGCCGCGAGGCGTTCGATGGGCTCAAACCCGACCTGCGCGCCGCGCTCGAACTTGCCGCGCAGCGCATTCGCGCTTTCCACGACAAGCAGCTCCCCAAGAACCGCGACGAGACCGACGACGTCGGAGTGCGGATGGGCGCACGCTGGCGCCCGGTCGATGCCGCAGGGCTTTATGTGCCGGGCGGCCGCGCGGCCTATCCCAGCTCGCTCTTGATGAATGCGATCCCCGCCAAGGTCGCCGGGGTCGAGCGGCTGGTGGTGGTGACCCCGACGCCCAAGGGCGAAATGAACCAGCTGGTCCTCGCCGCCGCGCACCTCGCCGGGGTGGACGAGGTCTGGCGCATCGGCGGTGCACAGGCGGTCGGCGCGCTCGCTTATGGTACGCAGCGGATCAAACCGGTCGATGTCGTGGTCGGCCCAGGTAACGCCTGGGTCGCCGAAGCCAAGCGCCAGCTTTACGGCGTGGTCGGGATCGACATGGTCGCTGGACCAAGCGAGATCCTGCTGATTGCTGACGGGCAGACCGATCCCGAATGGGCCGCCGCGGATTTGCTCAGCCAGGCGGAGCACGATCCTTCGGCACAGTCGATCCTGATCACCGACGATCCGATCTTTGCCGACACTGTGGCCGATCGGATCGGGGTCGAGCTTGCGATGCTGCCGAGTGCGCGCGTCGCGAGCGAAAGCTGGAAGAACCACGGCGTGATCATCGAGGTTGCCAGTCTCGATGAGGCCCCTGGCCTCGCCAATGCGCTGGCCGCAGAACACGTCCAGCTGTCGGTCGACGCACCCGAGAAGCTGTTCAAGCAGATCCGCCACGCTGGATCGGTGTTCCTCGGGCGGATGACGCCAGAGGCAGTGGGCGATTATATCGCGGGGCCCAACCACGTGCTCCCCACCGGCCGGCGCGCGCGCTTCTCCTCGGGCCTGTCGGTGCTCGATTTCATGAAGCGCACCAGCTTCATCCAGCTTGATGAGGCGGCACTCAAGGCGATCGGGCCTGCCGCCATCCAGCTGGCCGAGGCCGAAGGCCTGCCCGCGCACGCGCGTTCGATCGAAGTGAGACTAGGGATATGAAAGCGCGCTCGAAGGCCCGCGCGGCGGCACGTCTGGCCGCGGTGCAGGCGCTGTACCAGCTCGACATGGAAGCACCGGCGATGGCGCAGCTGCTCGACGAATTCCACCGCCACCGGCTTGGCGCTGAGATCGAAGGCGACCAGTACGCCGCAGCGGAAGTGCCGTTCTTCGATGACGTGGTCCAGGGCGTGAGCGCCCGCAAGGACGAGATCGACGAGATCCTTTCCGGCAAGCTGGCGCAGGGCTGGAAGCTCGAACGGCTCGACAAGACCTTGTTGCAGATTCTGCGCGCCGGGACCTTCGAACTGCTCGCCCGCGCGGACGTGCCGGTGGCATCGGTGATCACCGAATATGTCGATGTCGCCCACGCCTTCTTCGAACCGCGCGAGGCGAAATTCGTCAACGGCCTGCTCGACGCGGTGGCCAAGGTGGTTCGGTGAGGTTGCGCAATCACCCCCATCCAACCGCGCCTAACCTCCTTCGTCGTTAAGGCTTGGTAACCTTCCCCCATCAAGGGGGAAGGATTGTGCCACGCCCTTCTTCCCCCTCGATGGGGGAAGGATACCGAAGCTTGCGAGCTTGCTCGCTAGCGGAGGTTGGACGGGGGTGATCTCTCGGCTAAGCAAATGGCCGATGAAAAAGCATCCGCCTCCGATATCTATTCTCCGCGCAAGAGAACTGCGCAGGAATGCAACCGAGGCGGAACTGGCGATACAGCGGTTGCTCAAGGAACATTTCCCAGCCGCCCGCTTCAGGTTCCAGGTTCCGATGCGCCACTGCATTGCCGACTTTGCCAGTCACCGTGAAATGGTAGTGATCGAAATTGACGGTGGGCAGCATTCGGAAGAAGCGGATGCGGCACGAATTGCGGTGATCGAAGGCGAAGGTTATCGGATCATCCGGTTCTGGAACAACGAAGTGCTGCAAAACCGGTCGGGTTGCGCGCATCGCTTAAGGCTGTTCCTTGAGGCTAGATCACCCCCATCCAGCTCCGACTAGGCAGCAAGCTGCCAAGTCTACGCATCCTTCCCCCATCAAGGGGGAAGCGAAGAGTGTCGATCACCTTCCCCCTTGATGGGGGAAGGATACCGCAGCTTGCGAGCTTGCTCGCTAGCGCAGGTTGGATGGGGGTGATCTCTCGGCTAAGCACGAGGCCAGATGACCACCGAATCCGCCTTCATCGCCGCCTTGCGCGGCCTCGCCACGCACCCCGGCGCGCGCGGCCTGGATGATGATTGTGCGGTGATCGAGATCGGCAGCGAAACGCTGATCCTCACTCACGACGCGATGGCCGAGGGGGTGCATTTCCTGCCCTCACAGGATTCTGCCGATGTCGCGTGGAAGCTGGTGGCGACCAACCTGTCCGACCTTGCCGCCAAGGGTGCCGAGCCGATCGGCGTGCTGCTCGGCTACCAGCTCGCGGACGACAATGCGCGGTTCGTTACCGGGCTTGGCGAAGTTCTCGCGCACTACAACGTGCCGCTGCTGGGCGGCGACACCATCTCGGCGAGCGGCAATCAGGTTCTCGGCCTCACAGCGATCGGGCACGCCACGTATCGCCCGGTGCCGACACGGAGCGGTGCGCAGGTGGGCGACGGCCTGTGGCTGACCGGTCCGGTCGGTGCAGCCATGCTGGGCTTTGAAGCGCTCAAAGGCGGAACGGGAGACAGCCTCGCCTATCGCCGTCCTTCGGCCCTGCTGGCACAGGGACAGGCGCTCGCCCCGCTGGTCACGGCGATGATGGATGTGTCCGATGGCCTGTTGCTCGATGCACGGCGGTTGGCCGATGCATCGCAGGTCACGATCGACATCGACCGCAGCGCCGTCCCGATCGCCGCCCCCGAGGCGCGCCGCGACGAGGCTTTGCGCTGGGGCGAAGATTACCAGTTGCTGTTTACCGCACCTCTGGACACCAACTTCCCGGTGGCGGTCCACCGCATCGGCGAGGTCATCGCGCGCGGTCCCGACGCACTGCTGGTCGATGGCCTGCCGCCTGCTGGCTCGCTCGGTTACGAGCATCGCTGAAAGGTCTGCACAAAGCGCCGCAACGGCGTTGCATTGCGCCAAATCCGCCCTATAGCTTCCCCGCCGCCCCGCTTTGCGGGGCTTTGGTTATGGACAACAACAATTAGGGGGAGCGGCCCGTGAACCTCGTCACGATCGCGATTATTCTGGGACTGACAGCCATCGTTTATGGCTTCGTCACCAGCCGGCAGGTGCTCGGTGCATCGGCGGGCAATGAAAAGATGCAAGAGATTGCAGCAGCCATCCAAGAAGGCGCACAGGCCTATCTCGGGCGGCAGTACCGCACCATCGCCATGGTCGGCGTAGTCGTCGCCCTACTGGTCGGCTATTTCCTCGGACCGATTTCGGCGGCGGGCTTCGTGCTCGGCGCGGTGCTTTCGGGCGCGACCGGGTTCATCGGGATGAATATCTCGGTGCGCTCGAACGTCCGCACTGCCGCGGCCGCACAAGTCGGATTGCAACAGGGTCTGACCCTGGCATTCCGCGCTGGCGCGATCACCGGGATGCTGGTGGCGGGCCTCGCCTTGCTCGCGATTGCGGGCTTCTTCTATTACCTCACCGCGATTGCCGGGCACTCGGTCGGCGGCGATGACCGCACTGTGGTCGATGGCCTCGTCGCGCTGGCCTTCGGCGCTTCGCTGATCTCGATCTTTGCGCGTCTCGGCGGCGGGATCTTCACCAAGGCGGCCGACGTCGGCGCCGATCTGGTTGGCAAGGTCGAAGCCGGTATCCCCGAAGACGATCCGCGCAACCCGGCAGTGATCGCCGACAACGTGGGTGACAACGTCGGCGATTGCGCCGGCATGGCGGCCGATCTGTTCGAAACTTACGTGGTCACCATCGGTGCTACCATGGTGCTGACCGCGCTGCTGCTCAAGAATATCGGCGATCTGCTGATGCCGATGATGGCATTGCCGCTGCTAATCGGCGGCGTCTGCATTGTCACCTCGATCATCGGCACCTACTTCGTCCGCCTTGGAGGCGGCAAGAACATCATGGGCGCCATGTACAAGGGCTTCCTGGTCACTGCGGTCCTTTCGGTCCCGGCGATCTGGTGGGCAATCAGCTATGCGCTGGGCGGCAATATGGAAAGCCCGATCGGCGATCAGGCCTTCAACGGTCGGACGCTGTTCTATTGCTCGCT
>JANOAD010000252.1:0-14102 GCA_031410955.1 Novosphingobium sp.
CGCTGATATGCGCGGCTCGCTCGCCGCAATGCGCCGCGCGGCCGAATTGGCGCGGCAGACGGCGATCCAGACCGATACTGCGATTGTGCTGGTGCGCGATGGCAAGCTGGTTCGGGTAACGGCGGCGGAATTGCGTGGGGGCAAGCGATAGGGATGACGACGTTTGGGGATTGTTGCACCTGTCACCGTAATCCCGAGCTGAAAGCCGCGCGCGATGCAAGGTATGCGGCAAGGAAGAAGCGGAAGGGGTGAGGCGCACGGCCAGCTTGCAAAATGTCGAGATGCATTGATGGACGCTTGCTGACTCGAAGGTCGACAGAATATCAGGCCGCAAATGTCAGGAGACGGTAATGTTGATCAAGATGCCTCGGACAAAGCTGCTTGAACTATCCAAATATGATCGCATCGCAGTGATGCTTTTCCGTCAACTTTCGAAGGGATATACCGCCAGCAGCTTGCCCGACGATCTTCATTTTGATCTCGATGACGTAAGATCGGTCATGAAGAAGGCCGTGGATGACAACCTAATCGATGAAGTCGTTAGGAATGTCGCAGATATCAAATACACCTATGATGCTCGCCGTGATTTTCCGGAGGAGTGTGAGCAATGCGGCTTCCGTACTTGGTTGCAAAATGGCAAGGGCATCTACATTCTCCGCCGAACTAAACGGAAGAATATAATACGGCTCCCTGCCGATTTGCCCTTCAAAAAACCAAAAACTGAGCAAGAGTTCGACCAAACACCTCCGTTCGTCGCAAGCCTGCTAGGCAACGACGAACAGGCGGTTTTTACTCGAGTTAGAAATAGCGGTCTCATTTCGAAATTTTTGGGTTTCACGGCGTGGGCGATCCAAGGCCACCACCGAACGACAGTCGGCTATGGGCAAATCGAAGTTGATGAGGTTCAAGCTGGCATGGATGGGAAACGACGCTGCATCGTGCCCATTTCTGGCAAGGGCGGGCAAGACAAGTTGTCTTGGTCTCAAGCCCTCAATCTGAACACGTATGGAGCAGAAAAACCATTGGTTGATGGCTTAGAAGTAAGGAGTATAGGCCTATGGATGGACAGTGAAGACAAAATTTGGATGGTCGAATTTACGCCGCAACTGGACATCGACAAGATCAAGTTTGCTAACGTCCGGAAGTTCCAGTTGCGCGAAAAATAGCTTCGATTTCTGACTGCTTTCTCTTGGTAGCTCCACTCTTCAAAGTGCGCTTTGAAAATGGTGCAGCCACACCAAAGAATTTTGCAGCCTGCGACACCGTCAAAGTCAGCAGATTTGGTGATCCGAGGTTGATCGCACCCGTCGGCCGCACAGCCTTGTAACCGAGTACCGCAATCAATTCTGTTGCGACGGCGCGAGCCAAAGGTGGCGGCACCGAGTTTCCGATTTGACGCGCGCCATGCCATTTAGTTTCGTGAAGCCTGAACCAGTCGGGGTAACCATGCAGTCGCGCCATTTCGCGGACGGTAACGCAGCGATTATGTTCTGGATGAATCGGACGGGGACTGGTGAATGCACCCCGCGCCCCATCGGTTCCGGCCCTTAAAGTGTTAGACAATCCTGTCGGAGACAGTTTGTAGAATCGGGAAATCGGCTCTGTCTGTCCACCGCGCGTTTCCGAGAATCGGCGGCGCGAAATATCGGTATGTTCGGTGCGGATGCTGCTTGTCAGCACTGAAGGGTCCCAATTGCGAACATATCCGAAGTGCCAAGCATCGTTTGTCGTGCAGCGCAATTCACTAGCGTAAGCGCTCGGTCGACCCCATGATTTGGTACGAATTGCGTCGGTCATGCGAAGTTCTTCGAATGCGTCAGCGTCTGGCAGATCACCGATTGCGTCTGCAACACTCGGACCGAATGGTAAGCTAGTAGGCAACTTGCCCCTGCCGTCTGCGGGACGTGAGATCGCTTCGGGGTAAGGGGGAAGATGCGCTTTGCTCTTTGCCCCATAAAGGATCAGACGCTCGCGGTTTTGCGGCGTCCCGAAATGCGCAGCGTTCAAGACCCGCCAAGGTAAGCGAACCTGGTATCCAAGCTCCTTTGCAATCGCGACGAACTCATCGAGAAATTGCCTGTGCTTGCCAACCGTCAGACCTTTGACGTTTTCGAACACGAAGGATTTGGCGTCGAGTTCGGCAACAATCCTTAAGAACTCTCGAACCAGCAAGTTTCGAGGATCGTCGAGCACCCGCTGACCGATCATCGAAAAACCTTGGCATGGCGCGCCGCCGAAAACTACGTCGACGGCACGGTTGCCGATTCCGGCAGCAAGCCTGATTTCACTGCCCTTAAGACCGACAACCGAGCGCGGCATTACAGCGCAATGCGGGAAATTGAATTTGTGTACAGCGCAATGCACGGGGTCGATTTCGACAGCTGCAACCACGTCGAAACCGGCCTGCTCGAAGCCAAGGCTCATGCCGCCCGCGCCAGCGAACAGATCTACACCGATTGGCCTCATGGGAAACTCCTTACGAATCCGAACAGGAGAACGATATCAGAACATTCAGGAAATGTCGATCGCTTTCGGAGGGCCCAAGAATTCTCGCAATCTTGCCTCAAGCATTTGAACGTCCTTGATTTCACACTGCCATATTTCCGCAGCGGTCCAGCCAATCTGCTCCAATTCGGATATTTTGCGACGGTCGCGTTCCCAATTGCGCTCGATTTTGGCAGACCAGAATTCGACGTTGGACTTAGGGAGCTTTCCGACCTTACAATCGTGTCCATGCCAATAGCACCCGTGAATGAAAACTGCCTTTTTCCGCGCGGCAAAGGCGATGTCGGGCTTGCCAGGCAAATCCTTGCGGTGAAGGAGAAAACGATATCCCAACCGATGCAGCAGCGAACGCACCGCCAGTTCCGGCTTGGTATGCTTCGACCCGATGCGCGACATCAACCGGCTGCGGCTCTCGACTGTGCGGTTATCCACCATCACGCCCATTTAATGATTCTCTGCAGCGGTTTCACCTGCTCAAAGATGTGCAGCGTTCACCCCATCCGCTCAATCAACCCCAGCGCTGCCTTAGGGTCCGCATCGACCATCCCCAGCAGCGTCCGCGCCGGGGCATCGGGTGATCTCCGGTGTTGTTCCCAGTCGCGCACGGTGCCGACCGGCACGCGCAACCGCTCGGCAAATTTGGCCTGGCTGAGCCTGGTCTTGGCGCGGATCGACTTGGGGAATTACGGTGACAAGTGCGAAAACCCCTAAACTCACCCCATCCGCTCAATCAGGATTACGGTGACAGTGGACTAAATTTGCCGTCCCTCCACCCACCGCAACCACCACCACACCGCCAGTTCCGCCGACCCCGCTGGGTCATGCCCGCCCGGGTCGGTCACCGGCCGCATTTCGGGGAAGCTCATGCGGCCGGGGCGGGGGTATTCCCGTGGCGCGGGGCCTTCGGGGAAGCCGCGTTTGAGGAAATCGGGGAGCTCGCGCAGGCTCATGCCTCGTCTCCCGCTTCTTTCCCAGCATCCTCCTTCCGCCACCCCGCGCGTTCCAGCCACTCCGCGTCGGACAGCACTTCGGGCGGTTCCTGGTCGAGATCGCGCCAGTCTTCTTCCGCGCCCTCGGGCAGGAACGGCTCGAGCGCGTCTTCGGCCGGGAGGAGGCCCTCGATCTCACCGGCTTCCATCCACGCCTTGCCCTCGCGCAGCTGGATGAAGTCGGGCTGGGGGTTGCCGTCCACCGGGCCCTCGTCCTCGGCGCGGTGGCGGGCGGCGGCTTCGGCGAGCATCGTCTGCATCGCCTCGATCTCGGGCAAGGTCAGCCGCACGGGATCGAAGTTGTCGAGGATCGCGGCGTTGATGTCGTCCTTCTCGGCGCGGCTGAGGCTGGGGACGGTGACGCTGCCGCCAAAGTGCGACAGGCCCACCCCCGGCCCCTCCCGCAAGCGGGAGGGGGGATCGATTGCACTGCCGCTGAGCCGGGCGGCGTTCGGAGCGAAGTAGCTGGCCGAAAGGCGGCGGCCGTGTTCGTCGCGCGCGTTCATCCTGAGGCAGAACATCAGCAGCCGGTCGTTGCGGATGCGGCGGAAGCCCTTGAGCTTGCCGGCGACGAAGACCGGGGAGAGCTGGCCGTCGATCGCGCGTTCGTAGGCGATATCCTTGAGCCGCTGGACGCCGAAATCGAGCGCGGCTTCCCAGGCGCGGCGGAATTGCTCGCTGCCGGGCTGGCGGCGCAGGTAGTAGGCGCCCTCGGGGCTCATGTTCACGTGCCGCGCGGCGCGGCTGACGCTGCCGGTATCGGCGAGCGCGTGGATGAAGGCGCGCTGGCGCTCGGGGGTCCAGCCATCATGGCGGTGCTTGCGCGGGACGGGCTCGAAGCCGGGCAGGGTGTGGCCCTGCGCGGCCAGTTCGGTGAGCGGGGTGCGGGTTTCGGTCGGGTCCTTGCGGCGGGTCATCGTTGGCGGTCCATGGCTGGGGAGGGGCCGGGACCATGACTCAAAGGGGCCTGTGTAGGAAAATGGTTTCGGGCGGGGGGAGAGGGGTGCGCGGTCAGTCTACTCCGGGAGTTGACATGGCGGGCGGGGGCGGGCTTTGATGCGGGCGCCCATGCTCAGTCAGAAGACCCGCTATTCGATCCGCGCCTTGCAGCACCTCGCCGATTGCCATCGGCAGGGGCCGGTGCGGCTCGATACGATCGCGGCGGCGCAGAACATTCCGCGCAAGTTCCTGACCGTGATCCTGTCCGAACTGGTGCGCGAGGGGCTGGTGAATTCGACCCGCGGGCGCGATGGCGGGTACGAACTGGCGCTCGATCCGGTTGACGTGCGCTATGGCGATATCATCCGGCTGACCCGGGGGAGCCTTGCGCTGGTCCCCTGTGCGGCGCGCAACGCGCATGAGCATTGCAACAACTGCCTGCCCGAGGCCGAGTGCCGCCTGCGCGGGCTGATGCTCACGCTGCGCGACGAGATGGCGGCGATGCTCGACCGGATGACGCTCGCCGATCCGATCAGGCTGGAGCCATCGTTCGAGGGGGTTGAGGAGCCGCAGCCGGTTTAGCCAGCCCACCGCCTCGCAATTGGCAACCTGCCACAGACAGGTGACTCCTCCGCGCGAGGCCGCTAGAACAGCCCGCGAACATGCTGACCGCGCTCGCCATCCGGAACATCGTGCTGATCGAGGCGCTCGACCTGTCGTTCGGCGAGGGGCTGGGCGTGCTCACCGGGGAGACCGGCGCGGGCAAGTCGATCTTGCTCGATGCGCTGGGGCTGGCGCTGGGCATGCGCGCCGAGACCGGACTGGTGCGCAGCGGCGAGGATCAGGCGAGCGTGGTGGCCAGCTTCGAGTTCGACCGGCTACCCGCCCCGATTCGCGCGCTGCTGGCCGAGGCCGAGGTCGACATTGAACCGGGCGAACCGCTCCTCATCAAGCGCCGCCTCAAAAGCGATGGCGGGTCCAAGGCCTTCATCAACGACCAGCCGGTCGGCGCCGCCTTGCTGCGCGAACTGGCGCCGCACCTGGTCGAACTCCACGGCCAACACGATGACCGCGGGCTGGTCAATCCGCGCGGCCACCGTGCGCTGGTCGATCGTTATGCCGGGGCCGATGTGGCCGGGCTGGCCGAGGCGTGGGCCGCGTGGCGCGGTGCGGTCGATGCGCTCGCCGCCGCGCGCGGGGCGATTGCCCAGGCCGCCGAGGACCGCGATTTGCTGCTCGCGCACCTTGCCGAACTGACCGCGCTTGCCCCGCAGCCGGGCGAGGAAGAGCAGCTCGCCGAGGCCCGTGCGACGATGCAGAAGGGCGAAAAGCTGACCGACGACCTGACCGAGCTGGCCAAGCTGTGGGCCGGATCGGACTCGGCGCTGGCGGGTCTGCGCAGCGCGGCGCGGCGGCTTGACCGGATCGCGGGTGAGCATCCCTTGCTGGCCGAAGCGCTCGCCGCGCTCGACCGCGCGGTGATCGAGGCCTCCGAGGCGGAGACTTCGCTTGAACGCGCCGCCGACGCGCTGGCGCACGATCCCGCCGCGCTCGACCGGATCGAGCTGCGTCTGTTCGAACTGCGCGCTGCTGCACGCAAGCACCAGTGCCAGGTCGATGACTTGCCGCAGCGGATGCGCGCCATGCGCGACGCGCTCGACGGGATCGAGCATGGCGAGGCCGAACTGGCCGCGCTGGAGGCGGCGGTTGCCGCCGGGTCGGATGCATACCGTGCCACGGCCGAGGCTCTGTCGGCGCAACGCAGTGCCGCGGCGGCCATGCTGGACGCCGCGGTGGCGCAGGAGCTGGCTCCGCTCAAGCTCGATGCCGCGCAGTTCCAGACCAGCGTGCAGCAATTATCCGAGGACCAATGGGGTCCGGGCGGGATCGACCGGGTCGAATTCCTGATCAGCACCAACCCCGGCGCGCCGTTCGGCCCGCTCAACAAGATCGCCTCGGGCGGCGAACTGTCGCGCTTCATCCTCGCACTGAAGGTGGCGCTGGCCGAGCAAGGCGGTGCCGCAACGGTAATCTTCGACGAAATTGATCGCGGGGTTGGCGGGGCTGTTGCCTCTGCGATCGGCGAACGTCTCGCCCGCCTGGCGAGCGGCGGGCAATTGCTCGCGGTGACCCACAGCCCGCAAGTCGCCGCGCGGGGCCAGCAGCATTATGTGATCGCCAAGAGCAGCGAGGGCACCGTCACGCGCACCTCGGTCCATCTGCTCGATGATTCAGGCCGCCAGGAAGAGATCGCCCGAATGCTCTCAGGCGCGGAGATAACCGCCGAGGCAAGGGCGCAGGCGGATCGGCTGCTGGAGCGGGTGTGAGCGAACATCCCCTCGACCGTCCCGTTTGGAATGCCTTCACCGGGCCGCAGTTTGCGCTTGCCTCACGGGGCGGAGCGGCGGTGCGGCTTGATCCGGGGTTCGGGCCGTTTGCGGCTGCGACGGATCGATCGGATGAAGCTCTGGCCGACCTTGCCGCGATGGTCGCGCCCGGCGAGACGGTGTGGCTGGTCGAGCGCGAGCTCTGGCCGGTGCCACCGGGGCTGACGCTGGTCCGCACCGCGCCGCTGCTGCAGATGATTGCTAAGCAGCCAATGTCGCTCCAGCCCGGTGACGAGGAAATTGAACTGCTCGGTGAAGCGGATGCTTCGGAGATGACCGCGCTCGCATTGGCCACCAAACCCGGCCCGTGGGGCGAGCGGACGCGGCTTTACGGCCAGTTCTACGGGATCCGCCGCGACGGCAAGCTAGCCGCGATGGCGGGCGAGCGGATGCGGCCTGCCGAAGGGTTGGCCGAGGTCTCGGCGGTCTGCACCTGGCCGGAATTCCGTGGGCAGGGGCTTGCGGGCAAGCTGATCCGCCGGGTCATGGCCGGGTTCACCGCGCGCGGGCAAGTGCCGTTCCTCCACAGCTACGCCGGCAACGCCAAGGCGATTGCGCTGTACGAGACGCTGGGATTCTCCGCGCGCGCCGCAATGGTGGTGACGGTGCTTGAGCGGTTGTGATGTCGCAGCACCACCCCCCGACCCCCTCCTCTGAAGAAGAGGGGGAGTGAATGTCATGAACAGTCGCAAAGCATGCCTTGCTGTACTCGCCTTGCTGACCAGTGCAGCGCCGAACCCCTATCCGGTGACCGAGCAGCGCAGCTTCGACCAGTTCTCGATCCGCAGCCTGCCCGCCTCGAAACCCGACCTCGTCGCGCGATACGCTGCCGCTTCGCCGCACCAGGTGGGCGAACTGCGGCTGCCCAAGGGGACCGGCCCGTTTCCGGTGGCGATGCTGGTGCATGGCGGTTGCTGGACCGCAGGGATGGGCTCGCCGCGCGACATGGCAGCACTCGCCACCTGGCTTGCCGCGCGCGGGGTGGCGACGTGGAATGTCGATTACCGCGCGCTCGGTTCGGGCGGCGGGTGGACCGGCACCTTCAGCGATTGGTCGGGGGCGCTGGCGCACCTCAACGCGCTCGCCAAGAGGTACCCGCTCGATCTGACCAAAGTCTCGGTGATCGGACACTCGGCGGGGGCCACCGCGGCTGGCTGGCTCGCCGGGAGCGGCAAGGGTGAGATCAAGCTGGCGCCGGACCTGCCGCGGGTGCGCAGCGCGATCATTCTCGATGGGCCAAGCTCGCTCAATGCGTTTGTCGGGCCGGACATCCTGGTCTGCGGGGAGCCGGTGATCGTCAAGCTGATGGGCGGCAACCCGGACAAGGTGCCAGCGCGCTATGCGATGGTCGATCCGGCGCGTAACGATCCCCGGACGCGGCAATTCCTGATGGTCACCGGGGTGCTGCCCTATGACACGCGGTTCGTGCCAGGACTGAAAGCGAAGGGCCTGATGGCGCAGCAGATCACGCTCGATACCGAAAGCCACTTCAACCTGCTCGCCCCCGGCACCCGCGATTTCGTCGCCGCCGCCCCGGCCTTGCTGCGCCTGACCGGGGGACGGTGAGATGGCTGGTCCTGAAGTGCTGACCGAAGCCCAAGCCGCCAACGAGCTGATGCGACTGGCTCGCGAGATTGCGCGGCACAACCGGCTCTACCATGCGCAGGATGAGCCGGAGGTTTCTGACGCCGAATACGATGCGTTGGTGCGGCGCAATGCCGAGCTTGAGGCCTTGTTCCCGCACTTGGTGCGCGAGGATAGTCCGTCACGGCTGGTCGGCCACGAAGTCGCCGCATCGCCGCTGTCCAAGGTCACCCACGCGGTACGGATGATGAGCCTCGACAATGCCTTTGCCGATGACGAGGTGGAGGAATTCGTCGCGCGGGTGCGGCGCTATCTGAACTTGCCCGAAGATGCCCCAGTGGCGATGACCGCTGAAGACAAGATCGACGGGCTGTCTTGCTCGCTGCGTTATGAGCAGGGCAAGCTGGTGCGAGCGGCCACGCGCGGCGATGGTCAGGTGGGTGAGGACGTGACGCCCAACGTCGCTCACATTCCCGACATTCCGCAAATGCTGCGCGGTGAGGTGCCTGAATTGTTCGAAATTCGCGGCGAAGTTTACATGGCGAAACAGGACTTTGCCGCACTTAATACAGCGCAGCAGGAGCGTGGCGACAAGGTCTTTGCCAACCCGCGCAATGCTGCAGCGGGATCGCTGCGGCAGAAGGACGCGAGCGTGACCGCGAGCCGGCCGCTGCGCTTTCTCGCGCATGGCTGGGGCGCGACTTCGGCGGTTCCCGAGGCAACGCAATTCGAGGTGATGCAGCAGATCGCGGCATGGGGCGTGCCGGTCTCGCCGCATCTGGTGCGCTGCGCAAATGCTGCACAGATGCTGCAACACTACCGCACCATCGAGCAGGCTCGCGCCGACCTGCCCTATGACATCGACGGGGTGGTCTACAAGGTCGACCGGCTCGACCTGCAGGAGCGGCTCGGCTTCGTCGCCAAGGCCCCGCGCTGGGCGATCGCGCGCAAGTTCCCGGCCGAGCAGGCGCAGACCACTTTGGAGGCGATCGATATTCAGGTCGGCCGCACCGGCAAGCTCACCCCGGTGGGCCGGCTCACCCCGGTCACCGTGGGCGGAGTGGTGGTCGCCAACGTGACGCTGCACAACCGCGACGAGATCGCCCGGCTCGGGGTCCGCCCCGGCGACCGCGTGACGATCCAGCGCGCCGGCGACGTGATCCCGCAAGTGGTCGACAATCTGACCCGCGAGGACCCGCGCGAGCCCTACCACTTCCCCGATCACTGTCCCGAATGCCATAGCGAGGCGGTGGCCGAGGTGGGCGAGGTCGACGTCCGCTGCACCGGCGGGCTGATCTGCCCGGCGCAACGCACCGAACGGCTCAAACACTTCGTCAGCCGCGGCGCGCTCGATATCGAAGGGCTGGGCGAGAAGACCATCGATGAGTTCTTTGCACTCGGCTGGCTCGAAAGCCCGGCGGATATTTTCCGACTGAAGGATAGGCGCGAGGAAATTCTCGGGCGCGAAGGGTGGAAAGACAAGTCGGTCGACAACCTCCTCGCCGCGATCGAGAGCAAGCGCATGCCTGACGCGGCGCGGTTGCTGTTCGGGCTGGGGATCAGGCACGTCGGTGCGGTCATTTCCAAGGACATCGCGAAGAACTACCAAACGCTCTACGGTTTCCCCGATACGATTAGACGTATTGCCGATGGTGCGGAGGTGTTTCGACACAACCTTGAGGCTGTTCCCGGCGTTGGGAATGTTGTGATCGAGTCACTCTGCGATTTCTTCAGAGAACAGCATAACTACGATGTTTGGATGGATCTGGTAGGCGTCGATGACAAAACGGGAGAAGTAAATCCTGTGATGCCAAGCATCGAAACCCGCGACAGCGCGGTGGCGGGCAAGACCGTGGTGTTCACCGGCAAGCTCGAAACGATGAGCCGCGACGAGGCCAAGGCGCAGGCCGAACGGCTTGGCGCCAAGACGGCGGGATCGGTCAGCGCCAAGACCGATCTCGTGGTCGCCGGCCCGGGCGCGGGAAGCAAGTTGAAGCAGGCGGCGGCGCTGGGGATCGAGGTGATCGACGAGGCGGCCTGGGCGGAAATCGTCAAGGCGGCGGGCTAATGCCAGCAAAAGGTGCCAATCGATGAGTGTCGCGTTTCGCCGTGAGAGCGACGAGGAACATCTTGAACCCAAGTTCGAGATTCCAATCCCGCCCGGCCCCAATCTGGTTACCACGCGGGGCCTGGCGCTTATTCGCGGCCGTGTGGCGGAGATATCCGGGCAGCTGGAAAAGCTCTCCGATGAAAACGCGATCAAGGCTGCAAAGCGCGATTTGCGCTATTGGCAGACCCGGGAAATTACCGCTGAACTTGTGCCGGTCCCCAGCGGCGCGGCGGTGCAAATCGGTACCGTCGTCACGTTTCTACACAATGGAAAGCGGCGTATCTTGACTATTGTTGGTGACGATGAGGCCGATCCGGCCATCGGCCTGGTCAGCTTTTCTGCACCATTGAGCCGCGCCTTAATGAAGGCAGCGCCCGGCGAGTTTCTCGATTTTGGCGGCACCGAAGATGCCATCGAAGTGTTGCAGATTGCGGTGATTGAAGAGCCCGCGTGAATGTAGATGGTAAAGGCGGCGGGGTAGAAATGGATAGCTACTCACCCTCGGCCCAGGCCAAGGCATGCGCTTCGTTGCAGATCCGCGCGTAGAGCTCGCGGTTTTCGGTGATCCACAGCATGCCTTGCATGTCTTCCAACTCGAGCGGCTGTTCGAATTTGAGCCCGCATTCCACGCCCTTGCACCACATCACGGCGCTGTAGAGCTTGAGCTCGTGGAACAGCAGCACCGCAGTCTGGCGCGGAGCCAAGGCCTGGGCGATGCGCAGCCGCGCCCCGCTGCGCGATATATCGTCGAGCAAACAGGGGCGCGTCTCGTGCGTCAGCTGCAACTGCGCTGGTGCGCCCAGCCGCAGCCGGTTGAGGCTGCGCTGGCCGGGTGCCGCGCGGGGGAGTGAGTGCATTCCCATTCCGCAGGCTTAACGCAGCCGGGTTAAGGTTCGCTTGCGCTCACGAATGCTCCTGTGCGGCGGCGATCGGGGCATTGGTCCGCCTGATCGCGACCAGCAGCACACCGAGCAGCGCCACCGCGCTGCCCAGCGCCATGCGCGCATCGAAGCGGTCGCCGGTGATTGCGATGCCGAGCGCGATCGTGATCAGCGGGGTCATCAGGGTCAGCGGGGAGATCAGATTGGCCTCGTAGCGGCCGATCAGCCAGTAATAGGCGGTGTGCGCAAAGACCGAAGTGACTAGCGCCGACCACAGCACCGCAACGACAAAAGTCCAGCCTGCATGCTGTGCTGCCTCAAACGCGTGCGGTTCGACCATCACCGAAATCGGTGCCAGCACTGCAAGGCCGGTCAGCCCGACCCAGGCCTGGAACTGCAGCGGGGCAATATCGCCCATCTGCTTCATCAGCACCGCGCCAAGCGAGCCGCAGAGCGCCGAGGCGAGGAGGAAGCCCATTCCCGCCGAGAGCTTGAACCCCGGCTGCCAGACCACGATCAGCACGCCGACCAGCGCCACCGTGATCCCCAGCCCGCGCCGCCAGCGAATCCGCTCACCCAAAAGCCAGACCGAGAGCAGCGTGGTCATCGGCACGCTCGATTGCACCACGATCGCTGCCTCGCTGGGTGAGGCCCAGGTGAGCGCGACGAACATCAGCCCGAAGCTGCCCGCGCCCATCGTCAGCCCGATCGTTATGATGCGCCACTTCGGGCGCGGCATCGGCAGCAGCCAGGGCAGGGTAACCAGTGTGACAATCGCAAAGCGCACCGCCGAATAGAACAGCGGGGGCACATGCCAGAAGCTGACCGCCAGCTTGCTGATGATGTTGTTACCGGCCCACAGCAGGCAGATCAGCAGCAGTAACAGGAAATCGCGCAGCTTCACCGGCGGACAGTATCGCGCTGGCGCAGACGTGTTTCGCGCTGGCGCAGCCAGAGGATCGACCAGTCGCCACCCACCAGCCGCTCGGCGATGCGCAGTCCGGCGCGGCGCGCGGCGGCGCGAACCTGTTGTTCTTGCGTCGTCAGCAGCCCGGCGAGCAGCAGGTGCCCGCCTGGCACCAGCGACTGCGCGAAATGCGGCGCCAGATCGATCAGCGGTCCGGCCAGAATATTGGCAATTATCAGGTCATAGGGCCCGCGTGCCTCAAGCAGCGGGTGATCCATCCCGTCGGCGGCCAGCATGGTCAGTTCGCCCGGGTGCGCGCCCTGCGCTACGCCATTGGCACGGGCATTTTCATCGACCACGCTGAGGCACACGTCGTCGATGTCGCTCGCGGTGGCGAGCGCGCGTGGCCACAGGTGCAGCGCGGCGAAAGCGAGCAGGCCGGTGCCGGTGCCGATGTCGGCGCAGTTTTTCACCACCACGCCGCGCGCCTTCATCTCGGTGAGCATCGCCAGGCAACCGGCGGTGGTGGCGTGCTGGCCGGTGCCGAAGGCCTGGCTGGCGGGGATGGTGTAATCGCGCAGGCCCGGCTCGTCAGTCGGCGGATGCTCGGAGGTGTGGACGTAAAACCGCCCGGCGCGGATCGGTTCGAGCCCGGTCTGGCTCTCGGTCAGCCAGTCGGTTTCGGGCAGCTGTTCGGCGGTGAAGGCGGGTCCCGGCGCGGTAAACAGCGCGGTCAGCGCGGCCTTGTCGGCGCGGACGGGTTTGCGCGGCAACCATGCTTCGAGCTGCCACTCATCGGGCTTGTCTTCGGCCACTTCGCTCCCGGCGATGACAATCTCGGGATCCCAGTCCGCGGCGTCCTCATGCGCGAGCAGCGCCGCCTCGATCACCGAGCGCGGGGCGAGGGCGAGAAGTTTCCACGCGGTGGTCACTTGCCGGAGGCTTCCTCGGCAAGGCGCTGCGCCAACCCGGCACTGCCCTGCGCTGCATGGGTAATACAGCCGCGCGGATCGACCAGCGGTGCCTTGCCGGACAGACGATCGAGTAGATTGCTGGAGGAGGGGTGTGGTGTGATGATCAGGTCGCAGGGCAAGCCTTCAATGACCCGCAGCCCGGCACGCGCTGCATCAATCCGTGCGGGATGATCGCTGAAGCGGTAATCGGGGGACGAAATCGTGCTGATCGAATCGGCATAGGCAATGGTCAGGCACTTGCCTCGTTCGCAGCTTCGCCAGGTCCAGCTGGTCGATCCGGGCGAGTGGGTGGGATTGGCGTGGATCGTGAACCGGGTCCCCCCCGCACTCAGTGTTGCACCGCTACGCAGCACCCGATCGACCCGAGCGGGTGCCAGGGCATACTTCTCAAGCTGCGCAGCCTGCGGATCTTCAGGATCGGCCTTGCCGCTGCGCATTGCCCTGGCCACAAAGGGCCCGACCACGAGTTTTGCCCCGGTGACCTGCTGGATCGCGGCCATGCCGCCAACGTGGTCGAAATGCTCGTGCGTCATCAGCAGCCATTTGATCTGGCGCGGATCAAACCCCAGCGCCCGGACATTGGCCAGCAGATGGGGTACTGCCTCGGCCATGCCGGTGTCGATCAGGACCAGACCGGCGGAGGTTTCGATCAGCACGGAAGTGATGCCGCAAGTGCCGACGTACCAGCTCCGCCCGTGAATGTGTGCGGGCGGCGCCGGCTTGACCCAATCGGCCACTCCTCCATCCGGGCCGCAAGCAGCGGCGACGTTGCGGCTGGCGGCGGAGCGTGCGGGCGCGGGCGGGGCAGCGCCGAGCAGGGTGAGGG
>JANOAD010000253.1:0-3145 GCA_031410955.1 Novosphingobium sp.
GCATCTTCCTTGCCCAGGCGATCCATTCGGGGCAAAGTCTGGAACCGCTGACCGAGCTGTGGCTCGAACGCGCCGATGTGGAAGTGCTGATCGACCCCGATGCCCGGCCGTGGTCGCGCGTGGCCAAGTTCTGGGCGATGCCGCTGGTCTACTGGCTGCTCAAGCGCCCGGGCAATGTCGTTTCATCGAGCGTCGCGCCGGAGACCCGCTCCGAAGTGCGCAGCAAGCTGTCACGCTTGATCCGTTCGCGCTGGTTCGAGCCGCCGTTCGGCGGGCTCGGCTTCTCGCGCCTGCTGGCCGAGGCACTCGACGCGATGCGCACGGGTGAAGCTGACGATCCGCTGCTCCCACCCGGGCATCCGATCGATCTGTTCGTCACCACCACCGACTTCAAGGGCCATCCCGAGGTGCTGCGGCTCAACAGCCCGCCGATGATCGAAGAAAGCGAGCACCGGGTGTCGATCGGGTTTCGGTCGCCGACGCCTGCGGATGGCGGGCATGACCTTGCCTCGCCGCTCGAACTGGTGCTGGCCGCCCGCGCGACGGCAAGCTTTCCGGGGGCGTTCCCGGCGTTGCAGCTCAAGGAAATCGATGCGCTTGCGGCCGAGCGGAACGATCCCTGGTACAGCCGCACCGCTTTCATCGAGCGGGTCATGCCCGAGCACAGCCACCGCGGCGACACCGAGGCGGTGGCGCTGATCGACGGGTCGGTGCTGGTCAATGCGCCGTTCGCCGAAGCAATGAGCGTGCTGCGCGACCGCCCCGCCCAGCGCGAGGTTGACCGGCGCTTCGTCTATATCGATCCGCATCCGGACGAGGTCGGCGGACAGAGGCACACCGATACCCGCGCCCCGGGATTCTTCTCGGTGATCTTCGGCTCGCTCTCGTCGATCCCGCGCGAGCAGCCTGTGCGTGACAACCTCGAGACTATCGCCGAAAGCTCGCGCCAACTCACCGCGCTCAAGGCGATCGTCGATGCGCTGCGGCCCGAAGTGGAGGCCAAGGTCGAGAAGCTGTTCGGGCGCACCCTGTTTCTTGATTCGCCGACCATGCGGCGGCTTGGCAATTGGCGAGCCAAGGCCCAGCAAGCTGCGGCGACGCAGGCCGGCTATGCCTTCCATGCATACGGCCAGGTCAAATTCGCGCAGATAGTGGACGAACTTGGAACAGCGATCGAGCATGCCGCGCCCGAACTGACCATGGGCGACGCTGAGACAGTCGCAGCGCGGCTCAACCAGTGGCTCGCCCATCACGGGCTCGATCACCTGGCCGCGATGCGTGGCGGGGCCAGCGCCCCGACGATTACCTTCTTCCGGGACCATGATCTCGGCTTCCGCATCCGTCGCCTCCGCCTGCTCGCGCGCCGGCTCGCCGAAGACTGGGGCGACCTCGACGCCGATATGCCCGAGGCCCGCGAGGAAGCGCGCGCAGTGGTCTATCAGGCGCTCGCGCTCTATTTCGACCGGGAGGCGAGCGGTGCCCTGGGCAGCGACTTCACCGCCATCGCGCGCGATTTCGATCATGATCCGGGGGCGGTGCTCGATGCCATCGCGCGGCGGCGGCAACTTCCTGCGACCGATCTGGTGGTGGACGGATTGCTGGTCCAGGCGCTGCAGAAGATGCCGCGCGAACTCAAGCGGCGGGTGCTGCTGACCTACCTCGGTTTCCCGTTCTACGACACCGTCACTCTGCCCCTGCTGCGCGGCGAAGGATCGACCGAGTTCGAGCCCGCCAAGGTGGACCGGATCAGCCCCGAGGACTGCAGTTCGATCCGCCCTGGCGGCGCCAATGCCATGCTGCGAGGCACCGAATTTTACAACTTCGGCGCCTTTTTCAGCCGCGCTTACCGCGAGAACGATTATCTGTGGGGGCGGCTCCACGGGGTAGAGCGGATGATCGACCTGATCGCATCGACCATGCCCAAGGGAATGGAGCTCGATCCTGCGGATTTGACGCGCAGCAAGTTCGATGCCTTCCACGCGGTGCTCGACGAGGAAGAGCCCCGCCTCAAGGCCGATCCCACACTGATCAGCGGACTACGCGCCGAACTGTCGGGTGGCACCTAACGCGCCTCAAGCACCATGTTGAACGGGCCTTCAGTGGCGCGGCGAACGCCGGCAAAACCGCCGCTGCGGATCACCTCGGTCAGCTTTTCTTCACCGGCCTGCGCGCCAAGCCCCGCGCCGACTTCCTGATCGAGCGAGGTCGGCACGCAAATCATGGTCGAGGCGTTGTAATACAGGCGCCCGACCGGATTGAAGTTCTCTGCCGGGTTGTTGCCGGCAATCGGTTCTACGATCATCCAGGAGCCGCCCGGCGCCAGGATTCGCCGCATATGGCCGGCACAGCCGGCCGGATCGCCCATGTCGTGCAAGCAGTCGTACATGGTGATGAGATCGAAGCCGCGTTCGGCAATATCCTTCGCGCTGGCGACTTCGAATTTGACCCGGCCACCCAGCCCGTGTTCGGCGGCATGGCTGCGCGCCTCGATGATCGATGGTTCGTGAAAATCGTAGCCGGTGAACTGGCTGGCCGGATAGGCTTCAGCCATCAGCAAGGTGGAGAATCCCACCCCGCAGCCGATATCCGCAACCTTCGCTCCGGAGTTCAACTTGGCCTCGACTCCGTCCAGCGCCGGGATCCAGTTCTGGACGATGTTGTTGACGTAGCCGGGCCGGAAAAACATGCCGGTCACGCAGAACAGGCACCCGGCCGAATCGCCCCAGCGCACGCCGGTGCCGTGGCGGAAACAGTGTTCGACCTTGGCCTCCGCCTCGATCATCGCCGCGACCAGCTCGAAAGCCCCACGCAGGTAGACCGGGCTGTCCTGCACGGTGAAGACCATTGCCTGTTCAGGGCTAACGCTGAAACTGTCGTTCACAGCATCATAAGTGACATAGCCATTGGCGCACTGCGCCAGGCACCATTCGCGGACGTAGCGTTCGTGCAGACCGCCCGCGCGCGCGGCGAGCTCGGTAGCGGTTGCCGGACTCTTCGCCAGCTCATCGAACAGCCCAAGCCGAAAGCCAATCCTTGCGGTCGGCACGCTCATCGCGCCGCCAAGATCACCGAGCATCTTGCCCACAAATTCGTGCAGCTTCGCTTCGTCGAGTGCCTGCGCCATCACCGCGCCTCCCAAGATTGG
>JANOAD010000254.1:0-9364 GCA_031410955.1 Novosphingobium sp.
GTCGAGCGACACGAATTTCTGCCGCTCCTCGCCCAGGGTGCGGATCGCCACCGTCCCCTCCTCGGCCTCGCGCTTGCCGACCACCAGCAGGTGCGGGACTTTCGCCAGCGAATGCTCGCGGACCTTGTAGTTGATCTTCTCGTTGCGGGTGTCGCTCTCGACGCGGATCCCCGCCGCAGTCAGCTGCGCCACCACCTCGGCGGCATAGTCATCGGCGTCCGAAACGATCGTTGCGACCACCGCCTGTACCGGGGCGAGCCAGACCGGGAGCTTGCCGGCGAAGTGCTCGATCAGGATGCCGATGAAGCGCTCGTAAGAACCGAAGATCGCGCGGTGGAGCATCACCGGGCGGTGGCGCGCACCGTCCTCGCCCACATAGCTCGCATCGAGCCGCTCGGGCAGCACCCGGTCGGACTGGAGCGTGCCGACCTGCCAGGTCCGCCCGATCGCGTCGGTCAGGTGCCATTCGAGCTTGGGAGCATAGAATGCGCCTTCACCGGGGAGTTCTTCCCAGCCGTAGTCGTCGTTCGCCATGCCCGCCCGGACCACCGCCTCGCGCAGTTCGGCCTCGGCCTTGTCCCAGTCGGCATCCGAACCGAACCGCGCGTCCGGGCGCAAGGCCAGCTTGACTGCATAGGTAAAGCCGAAGTCCTTGTAGATCCGGTCGGTGAGGCCGCAGAACGCCCGCGCTTCCTCGACGATCTGATCTTCGCGGCAGAAGATGTGCGCGTCGTCCTGGGTGAACTGGCGCACGCGCATCAGCCCGTGCAGCGCGCCGTGCGGCTCATTGCGGTGGCAGCAGCCGTTCTCGTAGATGCGCAACGGCAGGTCGCGGTAGCTCTTGATCCCCTGGCGGAAGATCAGGACGTGCGCGGGGCAGTTCATCGGTTTCAAGGCCATCCAGTCGGCCTCGCCCGAGATCACCGGGCCTTCGTCTTCGGTGTTGGGCACCTCGTCGGGGATGACGAACATGTTCTCGCGGTACTTGCCCCAGTGGCCCGATTGCTCCCACTGACGGGCGTCCATCACCTGCGGGGTCTTGACCTCCTGGTAGCCTGCGCCGTCGATCGCGCGGCGCATATAGGCCTCAAGCTCGCGCCAGATCTTGAACCCGTTGGGGTGCCAGAAGACCGAGCCGTGGGCCTCCTGCTGGAGGTGGAACAGGTCCATCTCCGCGCCGAGTTTGCGGTGATCGCGCTTGCCTGCTTCTTCGAGGCGCGTCAGGTGCTCGGCCAGCTGCTTCTTGTTGAGCCAGCCGGTGCCGTAAATCCGGCTGAGCATCGCGTTGGCCTGATCGCCGCGCCAATAGGCGCCGGAGACGCGCGTCAGCTTGAACGCCGCCGGGTCGAGTTTCCCGGTCGAGGGCAAGTGCGGCCCGCGGCACATGTCGAGCCAATCCTCACCCGACCAGTAAACCGTCAGGTCTTCGTCGCCGGGCAGTTCGGCGGCCCATTCGGCCTTGAAGCTTTCGCCCTGCTGCTTCCACCGGCTGATCAGCTGCTTGCGGCTCCACACCTCGCGGCGCAGCGGCTTGTTAGCTGCGATGATCTTGCGCATTTCGGCTTCGATCGCGGGCAGGTCGTCTTCGGTGAACTGGCGGTCCTTGGGGGCGAAATCGTAGTAGAACCCGTCGTCGGTTGAAGGACCGAAGGTGATCTGCGTCCCCGGGAACAGTGCCTGCACCGCCTCGGCCAGAACGTGGGCGAAATCGTGCCGGGCGAGCTCGAGCGCGTCGGCTTCGTCGCGCGAGGTGACTAGCGCCAACTGCGCATCTCCGCTGAACGGCCGGGTCAAGTCAACCAGCTCGCCATCCACACGCGCGGCCAGCGCCGCCTTGGCAAGGCCGGGGCCGATTGCCGCAGCGACATCCGCCGGGGTCGAACCGGCGGGCATTTCGCGCACCGAACCATCGGGCAGGCTGATCTTGAACTGGTCTGACATGCTCACTCTTTCGCGTTTCTGCGCGGCGCTTTGGCACAAGCGGCCGCGCACCGGAAGGGGCGGCGTCGGTATCGATCAGGTTCGGAAGGTGACGCCAGCCATCCGAACCCGGACGGCGGCGCGGCTTCGGTTCAGGCGAAGACGGCCAGCCCCGGGGTTGCCCGGGTGGTGGTAGTCAGGGTCAAGGCGAAGCGCTGCGTCATCGCTGGGGCTGATAGCGGAGAAAAGTTAAGCAGGCAACTAAGCTGAAGGGTCTCCCCCTCTGGGGGAGGTGCCGAGCACAGCGAGGCGGAGGGGGCATGGACGGCACGGGCAGGCCCCCTCCGACCCGCCTACGGAGGGCCACCTCCCCCAGCGGGGGAGAATCTCAGGTGGCCTCCAACTTCCGCTGCCCCGCCAGCACCGTCAGCCGGTTGGTCCCGGCGAGCACAGTGCTGCGCTGGCGCACGGTGGCGAGGAAGCGGTATTCGCTCGTCGCAGCCACCGGAGTCAGTTCGACCGCCATGTAGCCGCGCTGCGACATGTCGCACCACTTGAGCTGCGGGTTGCGCGCGAGCGTGGCCTTGGCCAGCGTGTCGGGCTTCATCCAGCGGATCGAGCTTTCGGCGCCGGGCGAGGTGACCGAGGTTCCAGCCATCTCGACCCCGACCCGCGTGCCCTTGCGGTCCAAATCAAACGCCCAGGCATTGTGGCTGTCGCCCGACAGCACCACCAGGTTGGCATCGGCATTAAGCGCCGACTTGAACAGCCGGTCGCGCGCGGCGGGGTAGCCGTCCCAGGCATCCATATTGAGCGGCAGGTCGACCTTGCCCGCTTCGACAGCGACGACCAGGCGGTCCTTGATGTAGCCTGAGGTGGTGTCGGGCATCCCGGCAATCACCTCGGGGCCCATCGCGATACTGCCCATCACGATCTGCTGCGCGAGCACCTGCCACGGCTTCCTCGCCTTGACCGAGGCCTTAAGTGATCCTGCAAGCCACGCCTCCTGCTGTAGCCCGAGCAAGGTATGCCTGGGATCGCGCCAGGTGCCGTCGCGGAACTTTGCCAGCGCGGCTTCGGCTTGGTCAGCGGGCAGGCCTTTGGCGACTTCCTGCAGGTCGAGCTGCTTGGTCCGCGCGGTGAGCCGGCTTTCCAGCTTGTAGAGCGTGGCAAGCTGGCCAATCTCGTATGTGCCCCAGTCATGGTCCGAGACCGGCAGCCATTCGCGGTAGGCCCGGCGCGCGGCGGCCTTGCGCATGGCCCACAGGCCTTCGGTCGCGGGATCGTGGTTTTCGGCCCCGGTGCGGTAGCTGTCGTTCGCACTTTCGTGATCGTCCCACATCAGCACCATCGGCAGCAGCTGGTGCAGCCGCTGCAGGTCAGGGTCGGCGCGGTAGGTGGCGTGACGTTCGCGATAGCCGGCGAGCGTCATTGCCTCGTCGAGCGGCAGGATCCGGCCGTCGAGGGTCTGCTTGGCGCTGGGATACTCGCCGCGCTTGTACTCGTAGTAATAGTCGCCAAGATGCACCGCGAGGTCGAAGTCGCCGCTCTCGACTGCATGGGCATAAGCGTTGAACCAGCCGAACCCGAAGTTCGAGCACGAGAATACCGCCATGCGGAACTTGTCGACCTTGCCCTGCGGCAAAGTTCGGGTGCGCCCGGTGACCGACTTGGTCCCATCGGGAGCGATGAAACGGTAGTGGTACCAGCGCCCCGGGGTCAGCCCGGTGACGTAAGCCTTGGCGCACGAATCGCTGCCCGGCGCGGCCAGCACCTGCCCGTGCGCGGCGATGTGTGCGAACTGGTCATCGCTCGCCACTTCCCACTTGAGCATCGCCTCGCCGCCGCTGGCGTAGCGGGTCCACAGCAAGACTCGGCGCGCGCCCGGCTCGCCGCTCGCCACGCCGTGGGTAAAGCCCTTGGGCGCCTGCGCCAGCAACGGCACCCCGGCCCCGGCCAGCCCGAGCACCGCCAGCTTCATCGCAGCGCGACGGCTGGTTGGCAGGATCGGCGCCGGTTCGGGCGGGTACATCGACATCGCTATCTCCCTGATTTTTGCGGCAGCCTAACGGACTTTCGTGACAGGGCAATGTCGGCCTTGGCCGCCCATGACAAGGTCGCTTGACAACGCGTCGAATCGACGACAAGTTTGCTTTACATTGTTATAAGGAGACTTGACCATGCGAAGCATCCGTTCAGGCCTGTGCTGGGCTGCCGCCATCCTCTTGCTGGCGCTGGCCAAACGGCTGGGCTGGATCGCGGACCAAGACGCCACGATGATGTTCGCGATCTTGCCCGCGCTGTGGGTAGCAAGTGGCGGACTTGTCCGGTCGTGCCGGCCCGAGGTGGCGGCGTGACCTCAGACCTCTTGCGACGCGGGACGGCTGCGCTTCATCCGGCGCTCTGGGGCGCCCTATTCGGTGCCGGGATGGTTCTGGTTGCGTGGCTGGAGAAACGCCACATGGTTGCCTGGCCCTGGAACCTGGCGCTCGTAGCGTTCTTTTCGGCGAGCTTGATCCCGATGGCGCTAGCGATGCAGCGCCGCGCAATCAGCTGCGGCGTGAATTCCGCCGCGACGCGCAAGTACAACCGCCGCGCGCTTGTCTGGGCACTCTCCTACATCGTCTTGCTTGGCTTTGCCCTGACTGTGCGCAATACGTGGCAACCGCAAGGCCCCCTGTTGTGGCTGCTGGCACTCCTGCCAAGCCTGCCGATCATCTACTACGTCTGGGCAATGGGCCAGTACCTGCGCGAAGAGCAGGACGAATACTTGCGCATGCGGCAGATGCAGGCCGGGATGTTCGCGACCGGCTTCTTGCTGGTGGTGGCGACCGTCTGGGGTTTTCTCGAAACGTTCGGGATTGCCCCGCACGCCGAAGGCTGGTGGGCAGTTGCTGTGTGGGCAATCGGACTCGGCCTGGGTAGCTTCGTACAAGCCAAGCGCGATCGCAACCCATGAACAACCGCCTCAAAGTGCTGCGTGCAGAGCGCAGCTGGAGCCAGCAGGACCTCGCCGAGCGGCTCGGCGTCTCGCGCCAGAGCGTCAACGCAATCGAGACCGGCAAATACGACCCCTCGCTGCCGCTCGCCTTCCGCATCGCCGACCTGTTTGAACTGACGATCGAGGCAATCTTCAGGCGCGATTGATGCCTTGCTCCCTCGACCGCCCTCGCGCAGATTGCCGGGCAAGGGAGAGCCGCGATGATTGCAGAATATCTGGACCAAGATGCCACCGGCCTTGCCGCGATGGTCGCAGCGGGTGAAGTCAGCGCTTCCGAGCTGACCGAGTGCGCCATCGAACGGATCGAGGCGCTCAACCCGCGGCTCAACGCAGTCATCTGGACGCGGTTCGACGCAGCCCGCGCGGAAGCTGCCCGGCCCGCCAGCGGCCCTTTTGCGGGGGTCCCGTTCCTGCTCAAGGATTCGCTCGGCCATCTGATCGGAGCGCCGACACGGCAGGGGTCAGCATTCGAGCCTGCCACACCGAGAAATCACAATTCTACGCTGACCGACCGCTTCCTCGCGGCGGGCTTGATCCCGCTGGGCAAGACCAACGTGCCCGAATTCGCGCTAATGACGACCACCGAATCGCGGCTTTACGGTCCCGCCCGCAACCCGTGGAACACAGACCATATCACCGGCGGCTCGTCGGGCGGATCGGCGGCAGCGGTGGCATCGGGGATGGTGCCAGTGGCGCACGCCAACGATGGTGGCGGCTCGATCCGTATCCCCGCGTCGTGCTGCGGGCTGGTCGGGCTCAAGCCGACCCGGGCGCGGACTTCGATCGGCCCGGAGAGTGGCGATGGCTGGGGCGGGCTTGAGGTTGAGCACGTGGTCAGCCGCAGCGTGCGCGATTGTGCGGCGATGCTCGACGCGGTCGCCGGACCGGCACCTGGCGATCCATATTGCGCGCCTCCCGTCCCGCCGAACTGGCTGGAAGCAGCGACCAGACCGCCCGCCTCCTTGCGGATAGCCCTGATCCGCACGCGTCCCGATGGTGCCCCGTTGCATCCCGATTGCCTGGCCGCAGTCGATCATGCAGCCGCCCTGTGCGCAGAGCTGGGGCACAGGGTCGAAGAAGTCGATCCGGTCACAGCCTGGCAGATGAGTCCGGAGAGATTGGCAGGCTTTGGAGATTGCTATGGGGCGCTTTACGCCTCCAGCCTGGTTTCGCAGATCGACACGATCTCCGCGCAAACCGGACAGGTTCCCTCGCCCGACAATCTCGAAGCCTTTACCCTCGCGCTATACGAGATGGGCAAAGGCGTGACCGGCGGCGCGTATCAGCAAGCCTGGGGATTCATGCACCAACTGGGCCGCGAGATGGCGCTATGGCACGCCGGCTGGGATGTCGCGATCACCCCGACACTGGGCCAGCCGCCGCTCGAGCTTGGCACTCTCGATCCACAATCGCCGGATGTCGCAGCAACCTTCGGCCTCATGGTCGGATTTAGCCCGTTCACGGCGATCCAGAATTCGACCGGGCAGCCCGCGCTAAGCCTGCCGTTGCACTGGAACGCGGACGGACTGCCGATCGGCACCCAATTGATCGGCCGGTTCGGCGAAGAAGCGCTGCTGCTGCAACTGGCGACCCAGCTCGAAATCGCTGACCCGTGGGAACCGCGCTGCCGTGAAATGCGCAAGGGCCTGTGAGCGAGACCCGCTTCCACGCTCTGCCCGATGGCCGCCGGATTGCCTATCGCCTGAACCCCGGCGCCGGGCCAACGCTGGTGTTTCTGCCCGGCTACATGTCCGACATCGCCGGGAGCAAGGCCTGCGCCGTGTTCGAATGGGCTTCTGCCAATGATCGTGCCTGCCTGCTGCTCGACTATTCGGGCTGCGGCGAGAGCGATGGGCAGTTTGCCGATGGCACGCTCAGCCGCTGGAGGGGCGAAGTACTGGCGCTGATCGAGGCGCTTTGCCCCGGGCCGGTGGTGCTGGTCGGTTCATCGATGGGCGGGTGGCTGATGCTGCTGGTCGCCCTGGCGATCCCCGAGCGGGTCTCGGCGCTGGTCGGGATTGCCGCCGCGCCCGATTTCACCGCCTGGGGCTTCAGCGACGAACAGCAGGCCGAACTGCTAGCCGGCGAGACTGTGCTGGAAGAGAACGCTTACGGTCCGCAGCCGACGCCGACCTACCCCGGCTTCTGGAACGACGGACAGGCAAACCTGGTGCTGGGCGAGGAAATCTCGCTAACCTGCCCGGTGCGGTTGCTCCACGGCCAGCACGACCCGGACGTGCCGTGGGAAACCTCGCTGCGGCTGGCACAGGCCCTGCGTTCAGCCGATGTGCAGGTCGTCCTGGTCAAGGACGGCGACCATCGCCTGTCGCGCGAAGCGGACATTTCCCTGCTGCTGCGCACGATCGCTGCCCTGCCCTGGGAATCGGGAACCGAATTTTCATGCCGCTGACCCTGCTTCTTCCCTTGCTCGCCCAGGTCGGACCCGGCGGTGCCTTGCCCCAGGCACCTTTGCCCGACCGCCGCGCTAAACCGGCGACAAGCCAAGCCGCGCCCCCGCCGCCTGCCACCACCCTGTCTTCCGCGCTGCAGACCTGCCTCAAGCTTGCGATGGCAAACCCTTCCGACGCGATCGACGAAGCCGAAGGCTGGCTGGCCGCGGCCAAGACCATGAAGGACAAGGCCGGGGCGCAGCAGTGCAAGGCCTTGGCGTTGACCCGCACCGAGGGCTGGGCCGAGGCGGGGGCGCTGTTCCTTGCCGCGCGCGACAATACCCCCGCGAACGAACCTGGCGCGCGCGCGACTGGGCGCCCTGGCGGGCAATGCCCTGCTGGTCACCGGTGACACCGTCGCGGCGCTCGGCGCGCTCGACCATGCTCATGGCGATGCGCATGCGGCGGGCGACCACAAGCTCAACGGGGTGATCCAAATCGACCGCGCCCGCGCGCTGGTGACGTTGAAGCGCGATGCCGAAGCGTCCGCAGCGCTTGAAGAGGCACGCTATGAATTGCCTGACAACTATCAGGCCTGGCTGCTCTCGGCGACCTTGTCGCGGCGTGGGGGCAAGCTGGCGCAGGCGCAAAGCCAGATTGAGCGCGCCGCTGCGCTGATGCCGGTCGACCCCGAGATCGGGCTTGAGGCCGGGGTGATCGCGGTGCTGGCGGGCCGCGACGAGGCGGCGCGCAAGAGCTGGCAATCGGTGATTGCTGCCGCACCGGGCACGCCTTTCGCCAAGACCGCGCAAAGCTATCTTGACCAGCTGGCCCCGCCGCGCGCATCAACCGGCAAGTGACCACACCCGCCAAACCCGCCCTTTCGGTTCTCGACCTGGTCCCGGTCCGCGAAGGCAGCAGCCCGGGCGAAGCGCTGGCCGATGCCGCCATGCTCGCCCAGGCAGCCGAAGCCGCAGGCTACAAGCGCTTCTGGGTGGCCGAGCATCACGGCATGGACGGGGTCGCCGGCGGCGCGACATCGGTGGTATTGGCCTCGATCGGCGCTGCGACCAGCACCATCCGCATCGGCGCGGGCGGGATCATGCTGCCCAACCACAGCCCCTTCGTGATCGCCGAGCAGTTCGGCACGCTCGACGCGCTCTACCCCGGGCGGATCGATTTGGGACTGGGCCGCGCCCCGGGGGCAGACCAGCGGATCGGGCAGGCGCTGCGCAAGGACCTGGGGCGGGCCTCTGAATATTTCCCACAGGACGTGGTCGAACTGCGCGCGCTGTTTACCGGCGAGCCTGATGTCGGGCTGCGCGCGACCCCGGGATTCGGCGCGCGACCCGAGATGTGGATCCTCGGCTCGAGCCTGTTCGGCGCGCAGCTCGCCGCGGCGCTGGGCCTGCCTTACGCCTTCGCCTCGCACTTCGCGCCCGATTATCTCGACCAGGCGCTTGAAATCTACCGCCGCCAGTTCCGTCCATCAGCAGAGCTCGCGCAGCCGCACGTGATGGCGGCGATGAACGTGATCGCGGCGGACAGCGATGAGGAGGCGGTGCTGCTCGCCTCATCGATCGACCAGAGCTTCGTCAATCTGCGTAGCGGCACGCCGCGCCAGCTACAAGCGCCGGTGCCGGGCTATCGCCAGACCCTGCCGCCCGGCCAGCTGGCAATGCTCGAGCACATGCGGCAAGTGAGCGCGGTGGGCAACAAGGCAACCGTCGCTGCCGCCATCGCACAATTTGTCGAGCGCACCGGGGCGGACGAGGTCATCGTTTCGGGCGCGACATTCGATCCGGCAATGCGGCGGCGGTCACTCACCCTCACCATGGAAGCGCTCGATTAGGGCCTAATCCCTAGGGGCAGGTGGTTGCGCTTGCTCATCCTTGCTTCTACAGTGCGCATGAATGCTACGTAAGCTAGCAATAATATAACTCGCAGGATTGGCGGCGCAGGCCGCAAGGAGCGCACGATACCTATGGCCTCTTCCACTGCCCGCAGCGGCGCTCGTTCGAACCTCCCCCAAGCGCTGGCCCAGCAGCTCAAG
>JANOAD010000255.1:0-63907 GCA_031410955.1 Novosphingobium sp.
GAGGTCGGTATCAAGCAGGTCTATAATGGCGCGATCGCCTACACGCCCGACGGTTCACCGATCGTCGGCCCGGCCTGGGGCCTGAAGAATTTCTGGCTCAACGAAGGCCATAGCTTCGGAGTGACGGCGGCGGGCGGTGCCGGATGGCAGCTCGCGCACTGGATCGTCGATGGCGAGCCGACCATCGACATGATGGGCGTCGATCCGCGCCGCTTCGGTGACTATGCCGGGCGCGGCTACCTGATCGAAAAGAACGAGGAAGCCTATGCCAAGGTCTTCACCGTGCATTACCCCGACGAGGAGCGCGAGGCGGCGCGGGCGCTGCGGCGCACGCCGTGTTACGACCGGATGAAAGCGCTCGGCGCGGTGTTCGGCTCGGTGTTCGGGTGGGAGCGCCCGAACTGGTTCGCCCCTGCAGGTTATGCGCTGAGCGAAGCCGATCTCGATCGGCCCGACGTGCTGCTGGGCCACAACCACCCGGTGACTGGCGAAGGCGAACCGATCCGCGAGAAGTGGTCGTTCCGCCGCTCCAACTATTTCGAGCACGTCGGCAACGAATGCCGCCACGTGCACGAAAAGGTCGGCCTGCAGGACATGAGCGCTTTCGCCAAGTGCGAGATCGCGGGGCCCGGGGCCGAGGCCTGGCTCGACGGCCTGCTGACCAACGCGGTGCCCAAGAAGCTCGGCCGGGTTTCGCTGTCTTACCTGCTCACCGCAAAAGGGGGCGTGCGCGCCGAATTCACCGTCTACAAGATCGCTCCGCAACGCTATTACCTCGTTTCCGCGGGCGCCTACGAACGGCACGATCACGACTATTTGCGCAAGGCCCTGCCGCGCGACGGGTCGGTGACGATGGAACGGCTGACCACCGCGATGGGCGTGCTGGTGCTCGCCGGACCGCGCAGCCGCGATGTGCTGGCCAAGCTGACTGACGCTGACCTTTCGAACGAAGCGTTCCCCTGGCTGACCGGGCAAAGGATCAGCATTGGCGCGGCGCAAGTCGATGCATTGCGGGTTAATTTCATCGGCGAGCTCGGCTGGGAAATTCACCACCCGATCGAGCTGCAGAACTACATTTTCGACAAGCTGATGGAGGCCGGGGCGGAGTTCGAGATCAAGCCGTTCGGCATCAGGGCGATGACCGCGATGGCGCTGGAAAAGAGCTACAAGCTGATCCCGCGCGAACTGTCGGTCGAGTATTCGGCGCACGAGAGCGGACTCGATCGCTTCATCAGCCTCAAGAAACCGGGTTTCTTCGGCAAAGAGGCCTTGCTCGCCTGGCGCGAGCGGGGGCTGGCGAACCGGCTGGTCACCCTGGAAGTCCACGGGGTCACCGATGCTGACGCGCGCGGATCCGAAGCGATATATCAGGGCGATGAACTGGTCGGCCGCGTAACCTCGGGCGGTTATGGCTGGCGCTGCGGCAAAAGCCTGGCGCTGGCGATGGTGGCGCCCGCGCTGGGCGAACCCGGCACGGTGCTCGAAGTGGTCATTCTGGGCCAGCGCCGCGCGGCGACGGTCATCGCCGACTCGCCGTTCGACCCGGACAACATTGCCTTGAGGAGCTAGGCGCATGTCTCGCTACGAACCCATTGCCCATTTGCTGCAGCAGGATCGCCCCGGTCATACCCTGCCGCGCGAGCTTTATGTCAGCGATGCGGCCTTTGAATTCGACGCGCGGGTCATGCTCAAGTCGGTCTGGCTCTACGCCTGCACGGTCGCCCACGTGAAGCACCCGGGCGATTACTTCGTGTTCGAACTGGGCAGCAATTCGATCATAATCGTGCGCGGCAAGGACAACGAGGTTCGCGCCTTCTGGAACAGCTGCCGCCACCGCGGCTCGAAAATCTGTCTCGAACAGCGCGGCCGCGCCCCGCGCCTGACCTGCCCCTATCACCAGTGGACTTACGGCCTCGACGGTGCGCTGCTGGCGGCGCGGAGCATGGCCGATGATTTCGACAAGCACGACCACGGCCTGACCCCGGTGGCGCTGGAAAACATCGGCGGGCTGATTTTCATCTGCATGGCTGACGATCCCCCGCCGATCGACCGGGTCAAGGCCGATATAGCCGGCCAGATCGCGGTCTATGATCTCCAGAAATGCAAGGTCGCGGTGCAGGACGACCTGATCGAGCACGCCAACTGGAAGCTCGTGATGGAAAACAACCGCGAGTGCTATCACTGCGATGCCGGCCATCCCGAACTGGTCAGCGTGCTCGGCAGCTATGGCTTCGGCAAGGGGCTGCCCGAAGACGGTGACGGCGACGTGGTGGATGACAGTGGTTACGACGCCTTGATCGCGGCCAAGCGTGGTGAGTGGAAGGCACTGGGGATCGACAGTGACCTGATCGAGTTCCCCGACGGTTGGTGGCACCGGGTGGCGCGGCTGCCGCTGGCCAATGGCGCGGTGACCCAGTCGATCGACGGCAAGCAGGTCTCGAGGAGACTGATCGGTCCATTTACCGAACCCGAGACGTCGAGCCTGTCGGTCTGGACCCAGCCGAACAGCTGGCACCACTTCTGCTGCGATCATGTCGTGACGTTCTCGCTCACGCCTTTGTCGGCCGACCGCACGCTGCTGCGGACCAGCTGGCTGGTTCACGAAGACGCGGTCGCAGGGGTGGACTACGACCCCGATCGGATTGCCGCGCTGTGGCGCACCACGAACGATCAGGACGGCCGCTTTTCGCAGCTCAATCACCTCGGGATCGCGAACGAGGGCTACCGTCAGGGGCCCTATGCGGTCGAAGAAAAGCTGGTTGAAGCGTTCAAGGATTTTTACGTCGAACGCGCCAGGGCCGCATTGCAGGGCGTGCAGGGATGAGCGAAAATCTTGCCCTGCCGTTGGCCGGTTCGAAGAAAATCGACGCCAGCGGCTGGGTCGCGGGCGAGCGCCCCGGTGAACTGGTCCGGCCGCTGATCGACGATCCGGCCGGCTATCGGACGATGCTGCTGAAGGTGCCAGCGGGTCCGCTGGGCGCGCTGCACACACATGATACGATCGAGCAAATCTACGTGCTGGAAGGCGATTTCTTCGACGATGAAGCGAGTTACGCGGCCGGCGATTTCGTGCTGCGAATGCCCGGCACGATGCACCGCGCCGGGAGCCGCGCTGGCTGCACGATGCTCATCGTTTATGCGCCGCTGGGGAGACCGGCCGGATGACCCGGTTCAGTGCGTTCAGCCTGTTCGCCAAGGCGCTCGGCGGGCATCAGTCATGGCCCGAGCAATGGCCTGACGCGAGCCCCAAGCCCGCCTATGACGCAATCATCGTCGGCGCCGGCGGACATGGGCTCGGCGCGGCCTACTATCTCGCCAAAAAGTACGGGATCACCAAGGTTGCGGTGATCGAAAAGGGCTGGCTGGGCGGCGGCAATACGGGGCGCAACACCACCATCATCCGCTCGAACTACCTCTACGACGAAAGCGCGCACCTCTACGATCACGCGCTGAAGCTGTGGGACGGGCTGAGCCAGGAGCTCAACTACAACACGATGTATTCGAAGCGCGGGGTGATGATGCTCGCGCACAACGTCCACGATGTGCAGAGCTTCAAGCGCCATATCCATGCCAACCGGCTGAACGGTGTCGACAACGAATGGCTCAGTGCCGAGCAGGCCAAGGAATACTGCCCGCCGCTGAGCATTTCCCCCTCTGCCCGCCATCCGGTGCTGGGCGCGGCGCTGCAACGGCGCGGCGGGACTGCGCGGCATGATACCGTGGCCTGGGGTTATGCCCGCGCGGCGGCGGCGCTGGGGGTCGATATCATCCAGAACTGCGCGGTCACCGGCATCCGCCGCGGCGCCGATGGCGCGGTCGAAGGGGTCGAAACGACACGCGGCTTCATCGCCTCCAAACGGGTGGGGGTATCGGCGGCAGGACACAGCTCGGTCATCATGCAGATGGCCGAGCTCGACTTCCCGCTCGAAAGCTACCCGCTGCAGGCGCTGGTCTCGGAACCGGTCAAGCCGGTGTTTCCGTGCGTGGTCATGTCCAACACGGTCCACGCCTATATGAGCCAGTCGGACAAGGGCGAGCTGGTGATCGGCGCGGGCACCGATCAATACGTCAGTTACTCGCAGCGCGGCGCGCTCCACATTGTCGAGCATACGCTGGCCGCGATTTGCGAAATTTTCCCGATCTTCCGGCGGATGCGGATGCTGCGCAGCTGGGGCGGGATCGTCGACGTTACCCCCGATCGCTCGCCGATCCTCGGCAAGACGCCGGTACCGGGGCTCTACGTCAATTGCGGCTGGGGCACCGGCGGGTTCAAGGCGACACCGGGGGCTGCCGACCTGCTCGCCTACACCATGGCCAAGGACGAACCGCATCCGATCAACGCCCCCTACAACCTCGACCGGTTCCGCACCGGCCGCCTGATCGACGAGGCCGCAGCCGCGGCGGTGGCGCATTGAGATGTTGCTGATCCACTGCCCCTATTGCGACGTGCAGCGCGCCGAGATCGAATTTGCCTATGCCGGTGAAGCGCACATTGCCCGGCCGCCTGACCCGTCTGACTTGAGCGATGAAGACTGGGCCCGCTACCTGTTCATCCGCTCCAACCCGCGCGGTCGCCACCATGAGCGCTGGCGCCACATCCACGGCTGCGGGCGGTTTTTCAACGCGGTGCGCGATACCGTCACCGACAAGTTCGAGGCCACTTACAAGGCCGGAGAACCGCGCCGATGAGCGGGTACCGGCTTGATCAGGGCGGGCGGATCGATCGCAGCCGGCCGATCAGTTTCAGCTTCGATGGCGCGACGTATCGGGGCTACGCAGGCGATACTTTGGCCTCGGCGCTGCTCGCCAATGGCGTGCTGCTGTTCGGGCGCTCGTTCAAATATCACCGCCCGCGCGGGTTGCTTGGAGCGGGGAGCGAGGAACCCAATGCCCTGGTCTCGGTCAGCCGCGGGCCGGGCCGCCACACTCCCAACCTGCGCGCCACCGGGGTGGAGGTTTATGACGGTTTGGTGGCGACCAGCCAGCACCGCTGGCCTTCGCTCAAGACAGATTTGGGCGCGATCAATGACCGGCTCGGCATGTTCTTCCCGGCGGGCTTTTACAACAAGACCTTCATGTGGCCCCGCTCGTTCTGGGACAAGCTGTACGAGCCGGTGATCCGCCGCATGGCCGGACTTGGTGAAGCGCCAAGCGATGAAGATCCCGATCACTACGCGGCCACTTATGCGCATTGCGACCTGCTGATTGTTGGCGCCGGCCCGGCCGGGATCGACGCGGCGCTGGAAGCCAGCGGCACCGCCAAACGCGTGATCCTGATCGACGAACAGGACGAGGCGGGCGGCGGCGCGCTGGCCGATCCGGCGCTGTGGCCGTGGCTGCAAGAAAGCCTCAAGGACCTGGCCGCCGCGCCGAACATCACGGTGCTGCGCCGGACCACGGCGTTCGGCTATTACCATGACAACTTCATTGGCGCGGTCGAGCGGCTGACCGATCACCTGGCCCAGCTTGGCGATGGCGCGCGCGAAAAACTGTGGCGGATCCGCGCGGGTGAAGTGATCCTGGCGCAAGGTGCGATCGAACGCCCGCTGGTGTTCGCCGGGAACGATGTGCCCGGGGTCATGCTGGCCTCGGCCGCGCGGACCTTCCTGCAGCGGTTTGGCGTCGCGGTCGGCAAGTCGGTCGCCCTGATGGCGGCGCACGACAGCGGCTGGCGCGATGCCTTTGCGCATGCCCGCGCCGGAGTGAAGGTCGCGGCGATTATCGATGTGCGGGCCACGGTCGATGCAGAGCTGCTGGCCGAGGCGCAAGCGCTCGGCATCGCGGTGCGGCTTGGCCACAGCGTGATCGATGTGCAGGGCCGCCTTGGCGTGAAGGGCATATCCGTGGCGCGCAACGACGGCAGCGCCGCCACCCGGATCGCCTGCGATGCGCTGCTGATGGCAGGAGGGTGGACCCCCTCTGTCCACCTGTGGTCGCACAGCAAGGGCTCGCTTACATGGGACGATGTGCTGGGCGCCTATGTCCCGGACAAGGCAAATGAGAATGTCCGCTGTGTCGGCGCCTGTGCGGGCAAGTGGAACTTCGGCAGCGGCATGGTCATCGACGCACTGCCCACCCCGCGCGACCCGAGCCGGATCAAGGCCTTCGTCGATTTCCAGAATGATGTGACCGCCAAGGACATTCACCTCGCCGTGCGCGAGGGGTTCAAATCGATCGAGCATATCAAGCGCTACACCACCACCGGCATGGCCACCGATCAGGGCAAGACGTCGAACCTCAACGGCTTGCAGATCGCCTCACAGGCGCTGGGCCGCCACGTCACCGAAGTGGGCCTGACCACCTTTCGCCCGCCCTATACCCCGCAGACGTTCGGGGCCTTGGCGGGCCACGCCCAGGGCGAGCTGTTCCAGCCCACCCGCAAGACGTGCATCGATGGCTGGGCCGAGGAACATGGCGCGGTGTTCGAATTGGTCGCGCAGTGGCGGCGGGCCCGCTATTTTCCGATAAGCGGGGAAGACATGCACGCGGCGGTGAACCGCGAATGCCGCGCGGTCCGGTCGGCGGTGGGGATCTTCGATGCCTCGACTCTGGGCAAGATCGAAGTGGTCGGGCCAGACGCGGCCGAATTCCTCAACCGCATGTACACCAATCCGTGGAAGGCGCTTGAACCGGGCCGGTGCCGCTATGGTCTGCTGCTGCGCGAAGACGGCTTCATCACCGACGACGGAGTTTCGGCGCGGCTGGCCCCGGACCGCTTCCACCTGACCACGACTACCGGCGGCGCGGCGCGGGTGCTGGGCATGATGGAGGACTACCTCCAGACCGAATGGCCCGACCTCGATGTCTGGCTGACCAGCACCACCGAACAATGGGCGGTGATCGCGCTGCAGGGGCCGCTGGCGCGACAGGTGCTCGAGCCGCTGGTCGAGGGCATCGACCTTTCGCCCGAAACGTTCCCGCACATGTCGATCCGCGAGGGCACGATCTGCGGTGTACCGACCCGGTTGTTCCGGGTCAGCTTCACGGGAGAGCTCGGGTTTGAGATCAATGTGCCGGCCGCCTATGGCCGCGCCTTGTGGGAACGCCTGATGAGCGCGGGCGCGGCTCTTGGCATTACGCCGTACGGTACCGAAGCGATGCACGTGCTGCGCGCCGAGAAAGGCTTCATCATCGTCGGGCAGGACACCGATGGGACGGTGACGCCGTATGATGCCGGGCTTGACTGGGCGGTGGGCAAGAAGAAGCCCGATTTCGTGGGCAAGCGCAGCCTGTCGCGGCCCGATATCGCGGCGCCGGGGCGTAAGCAGCTGGTCGGGCTGCTGACCGATGACCCTGCGGTGGTGCTCGAGGAAGGCGCGCAGATCGTCGCCGATCCCGCGCAGGCCTTGCCGATGACCATGATCGGCCACGTCACCTCGGCCTACTGGAGCGAGGCGCTCGGCCGCTCGATCGCGCTGGCGATGGTTGCGGGCGGGCAGGGGCGGATGGGCGAGACGCTGCACATCCCGATGCCTGGCGCCATATTGACTGCGAAAGTCAGTCCGATGGTCTTCTATGACCCGCAAGGAGAGCGGCTCAATGTCTGACGCACTGGCGCGCAGCGAACCCGTCCTGGCGGAGCCTCACGCCCGCGAAGGCGTGGCAATTGCGCTGGCGGAGTCCATGGCGCGCTTCACGCTGCGCGCGCGCCAAGCGCAAGCGCTGGAGACGGTGCTGGGAACCAAGCTGCCCAAGCGCATCGGCGAGACCGAGGCCGACATCGCCTGTCTTGGCCCGGACGAGTGGCTGCTCCGCGCGCCTGCGGGAACGACGCTCCCCATGGGAGCGGGCTTGCCGGTCGCGATTACCGAGGTCAGCGAACGCTCGGTCTGCCTGATTGTCGAAGGCGTGCGCGCTGCCGAAGTGCTTGCCGCGGGCTGTCCGCGCGATCTCGCTCGGTTCGCGGTCGGCCGGGCCACGCGCACCGTGTTCGAGATGGTGGAGATTATCCTGCTCCGCACTGGCGAAGACCGGTTTGAAATCGAAGTCTGGCGCAGCTTCGCGCCTTGGCTCACAACGGCACTGGAAACAGCAGCGAGACAGCTGCGCTAAGGGGGACGCATGTCGGATTGGACCAAGCACATCGATCCCGGAGCTTACGGTCAGTCCAATCGGCGCTGGGGCGGCATGATTGTCAATCCGGCGGTGTTCGTTCCGACGGCGCTGATCTCGCTGGCGGTCATCCTGTACAGCGTGATTGCCCCGCAATCCTCGGCCGACTTGTTTGCCGCGATGCGGAGCGGCGTGGTGGCGCATTTCGACTGGTTGCTGATGTCGGTCGGCAATCTGTTGCTGTTGTTTTGCATCGTTGTGGCGCTGTCGCCGCTCGGCAAGATCAGGCTCGGCGGCAAGGGCGTAAAGCCCGATTATTCGCGGTTGTCGTGGTTCTCGATGCTGTTCGGCGCGGGAATGGGCATTGGCCTGGTGTTCTACGGCGTGGGCGAGCCGGTGACCCATTTTGCTTCGTCGCTGGCGGGCGGTGCGGGTGCTCCGCTCGGCGGGGCAGCGGGCGATCCGGCAGCAGCGCGGAGCCTCGCCATGGCCGCGACGATCTTCGATTGGTCGCTCCACCCTTGGGCGATATTCGCTGTAACCGGCTTGGCATTCGCGGTCTTTGCCTATGATTTTGGCTTGCCGCTGTCGATGCGGTCGGCCTTCTATCCGCTGTTCGGCAAGGCGGTCTGGGGCAGGGCGGGCGATCTGATCGAAGTTCTGGCGGTGCTGGCAACGATCTTCGGCCTCGCCACCTCGCTCGGGCTCGGGGCGCAGCAGGCGATGGCCGGGATTACCTATCTGTACGGAATCGCCAGCTCGCCCGCGGCAATCCTCGGCTTGATCGCGATCATGGCGGCGGTCACCTTCCTGTCGGTTCGCGGCGGGATCGATCGCGGCATTCGCATTCTCAGCGAAGCCAACATGTGGGTCGCCGCCGCCTTGCTGCTGTTCGTGCTGGTCACCGGACCGGTGCTGCAATTGCTCGGCGATTTCTTGGCCAACATCGTCAACTACCTCAGGTACCTGCCGGCGCTGTCCAATCCGGTCGGGCGCAGCGATATGGGGTTCTATGACGATTGGTCGGTTTACTACTGGGCCTGGTGGATCAGCTGGGCACCGTTTGTCGGCATGTTCATGGCGCGCATTTCGCTGGGCCGGACGGTGCGGGAATTCATCGCCGGGGCGATGATCGCGCCGAGCCTGCTGGGGATCATCTGGCTGACGATCTTTGGCGATGCCAGCATCGCCGCGATTTTGGCCGGCCAAGCCCCGGGTCTGACGCAAGCATCGCTCGAGACGCAGCTGTTCGTGCTGCTGGGCACGCTGCCCTTTGCGCAAATCACGTCCTTAGTCGCGATAGCGCTGATCCTGATCTTCTTCGTCACCGGGTGGGATTCGGGCACCTTGGTGATCGACACAATGACCGCCGGTGGACGCACCGATACGCCGCTGCGCCAAAAGGTGATCTGGCTGTTTGCGGTGGGCGGGATTGGCGTGGTCTTATTGCTGAGCGGCGGGCTCAACTCGCTGCAGGCCGGGGCCATCGCTACCGGACTGCCATTGGCCCTGATCTTGCTGCTGATGTGCTGGGGTACGCTCAAGGGCCTGCTGGTGCTGCACCGCGCTAGCGCAGATTCCGAGCGATGACTGCCGTGCCCGGCGAGAGCTACGACTATGTGATCGTCGGCGCGGGTTCGGCCGGCTGCGTGCTGGCCGACCGGCTCAGCGCCGATGGGACCAATCGCGTCCTGCTGCTCGAATTCGGCGGTAGCGATCGGTCGATCTTCATCCAGATGCCCGCTGCGCTGGCCTATCCGATGAACACCCGGCGCTGGAACTGGGGCTATGAAAGCGAGCCGGAACCGAACCTGAATGGCCGCCGGTTGAACTGTCCGCGCGGCAAGGGGCTGGGCGGCTCATCCTCGATCAACGGGCTGGTCTATGTGCGCGGTAATGCGCTTGATTTCGAACGCTGGCAGAATGAGGAGGGCGCGCGCGGCTGGGGCTATGCCGATGTCCTGCCTTATTTCAAACGCGCCGAGACGCGGGCCGAGGGCGGCAACGAATATCGCGGCAGCGAGGGTCCGCTCTCCACGACCTATGGCACGCTGCGCAACCCGCTGCACCAGGCCTGGCTCGATGCCGCGCAGGAGGCGGGTTACAGCCTGACCGAGGATTACAACGGCTTCCGCCAGGAAGGCTTCGGCCGGATGGACATGACCGTGCGCAAGGGCACGCGGTGCTCGGCGGCCAAGGCCTATCTCTATCCGGCGCGGAAGCGCTCGAACCTGCGGGTGATCCAGCACGCACTGGCGACGCGCGTGTTGTTCGAAGGCAAACGCGCCGTAGGTGTCGAATTTGAGCGCGGCGGACAGCTGCAGCACGTCCGCGCAGAGCGTGAGGTGATCCTCTCGGGCGGATCGATCAATTCGGTCCAGCTGCTCAAGCTTTCGGGGATCGGGCCGACGCAGGAACTGGCGGAGCTTGGCGTGCCGGTGGTGGCCGATCGCGCCGGGGTCGGGGGCAACCTGCAGGATCACCTCGAATTTTATTTCCAGATGGCCTGCACCCAACCGGTGACGCTTTATGGCCAGGCCAACCTGGTGGGCAAGGCGCTGGCGGGGGCGCAGTGGCTGTTCCTGCGCAGCGGGATCGGTGCCACCAGTCATTTCGAAAGCTGCGGCTTCATCCGCAGCCGGGCCGGGATCAGGTATCCTGACATCCAGTACCATTTCTTCCCGATGGCGATCAATTACGATGGCAGCGCGCTGGCCACCGAGCATGGTTTTCAGGCGCATGTCGGCCCGATGCGCTCCAAGAGCCGCGGCACGGTCACGTTGCGCAGCGCCGATCCGCGCGACAAGCCCAAGATCAAGTTCAACTACATGAGCCACCCCGATGACTGGGCCGAAATGCGCGCCTGCGTTCGGCTGACCCGCGAGATTTTCCAGCAACCCGCCTTCGCGCCGTGGCGCGGACGGGAAATTCAGCCGGGCGCCGATTGCACCAGTGACGAGGCGATCGACGCCTTCATCGCCGAACATGTCGAAAGCGCGCTGCACCCCTCGTGCACCTGCAAGATGGGTGCGCCTGACGATCTGTTGGCGGTAGTCGATCCCGAACTCAAGGTGATCGGGGTCGAGGCCCTGCGGGTGATCGACAGTTCGGTCATGCCCTCGATCACAACCGGCAACCTCAACGCGCCGACGATCATGATCGGTGAGAAGGGTGCCGATCTGGTCCTGGGCAAGAGGCCGCTCGCTCCGTCAAACGCGCCCTATTACGTGGCGCCCGATTGGGAAGTGTCGCAGCGATGACCCGCTTCATTCAGGAACCTGCCCGCGATATTGCGGTGATCCGCGAGACCGAGGTGCTGGTGGTCGGCTCTGGCCCGGGCGGACTGGCCGCTGCTTTGGCGTCGGCCCGAGCCGGCGTCGAGACCATCCTGCTCGAACGCTACGGCTGCTTCGGCGGCAATATCACCCAGGTCGGGGTCGAGGGCTTCGCCTGGTATCGCCACCCGGCCACGATCGACAGCGAAGGCATCGGGCGCGAATTCGAAGAGCGCGCCAAGGCGATGGGCGCGGCCATGCCCGAGCCGCAATCGATCAGCCATTCGCTCGACGCGGAAGCGTTCAAGTTCGTTGCCGATAGACTGGTCGAGGAAGCGGGGGTCATTCCCATGCTTCACCGCCTGTTCGTCGCGCCGATCATGGCGGGCGACACCATCACGGGCGTGATGGTCGAGAGCAAGGCCGGGCGCGAGGCGATCCTGGCCAAGCGGGTGATCGACGCCACCGGCGATGGCGACATCGCCTATCGCTGCGGCGCGCCGACCCACATGCATCCGGTCGACGAGATGATGTCGGTCTCGGTCATGTTTTCGATGTGCGGGGTCAACAAGACGCGCTTCATCGATGCGGTGAAGGCCGATCCGCAGAGCTACGGCGATTGGGCCGTGGGCGGAGAGTGGGAGGTCAAGACCAGCGGCAAGGAGGACGAAATGTTCTCCCCCTTCTTGCGCAAACCGTTCCAGAAGGCGCTCGAAGCAGGGCTGATCCCCGATAGCGTGAAGACCATGGCGGGCACCTGGGGCACAGTTTCCGATCAGGGCGATCTCACTTATCTCAACATGTGCCACCTCTATCTCGACGGCACCGACCCCGATGCCCTGACGCACGGCGAAATGGCGGGCCGCCAGCAAGCGATGCACGCGATCGACGCGCTCAAGGCCTTCATGCCCGGCTGCGAGAACGCCAAGCTGCGCAACTTCGGAATGACCCTGGGCATTCGCGATACCCGCAAGATCGACGCGGTCTACAACCTGACCGCAAGCGATGTGCTGGGCGAGGCCCGGTTCGATGACAGCATCGGCATCTTCCCCGAATTCATCGATGGCTACGGTTATCTGATCCTGCCGACCACCGGGCGCTATTTCCATGTGCCGTACCGTTCAATGCTGCCCCGCGGCGTGCACAACCTGATCGTCACCGGGCGCACGATCGGCGGCGACAAGGTCAGCCACGCGGCGGTGCGCAACATGATGTGCTGCGCGGTGGCCGGGCAGGGCGCAGGCGTCGCGGCGGCACTGGCGGTCAAGAGCGGGCGGGGCTTTGCCAACCTCGACCTGGTGGCAGTCCAGCGCGAATTGCTGCGGCAAGGCGCGCGGATCAATTGACGGGTGAGGCAATCCCGGTGCGGCCTGCAAAATGCCCCTAGCGGCATTATGATTCGCAGGTATGGTACGTATTAGGAATGATAATGATGCGGTCGGCTTTGGCCGGGCGCCAAGGGGCAAGTGATCCCATGAAGCCGGCGCAAGAGTTCGATCTTCACGCAATCGAGGTCCTGATCATGACCGTCGAGCTGGGCGGGATGTCGCAGTGCGCCGCCCATCTGGAGATTACCCAGTCGGCCGTGTCCCAGACCATTGCGCGCCTGGAAGCGAGCATCGGCACGCCCTTGTTCGATCGTTCGATGCGGCCTTTGGGATTGACGACGAGCGGTCGCTCGATGTTCGAACGCGGCAAGCACCTGCTCGCCTTGGCCCGCAGCACCTACGACAATGTTCGCGTCGGCGCCGATCTACCACTGGCGCGGCTGACGGTGGCGATGTCGTTCAGTCTGGCCAACCAGCTGACCGCGGCGATCATGAGTGATCTGGGCGGCCGGGCCGAGCGATGGAACATCCGCTCGGGAATTTCGCTCGAGCATCAGGGCGAATTCCTCGCCCGCGACATCGACATGCTGGTGACCGGCAGCTTCAACCTTGAGCACCGCGACAATATCGAGTTGCATCCGGTGTTCGAGGAGGGCTTCGTGATTGCGGTCCCGGCGAGCTACCACAAGCAGCTCCAGATCGATGCGGACCCTGCCGACTTGCCGTTTATCCGGTTCTCGCGGCTGACCGGCATGGGGCAGCAGATCGAACGCCAGATCGTGCGACTGAAGCTCGGCTTGCGCCAGGGCGTAGAGGTTGAATCGTCGCATCAGCAGCTAGCCCTGGTTGCGGCAGGCCTTGGCTGGACGATAACTTCTCCGGTCTGCCTTTCGGCGGCGCCGGAATTGCTGCGCAGGATCCGGATCGAACCGATGCCGCGCGGCCGCTTTTCGCGCACCGTGCAAGTTGTCTCGCGAGCCGGCGAGCTTGGCGCTCTGCCTCAGCAGGTGGCGCTGGTATGCAGCCGGCAGCTGAAAGAAGTTACTTTCCCCCCTTTGATCCAGCAGATGCCCTGGCTGGAGGAGCAGATCACATGGCACGCCTGACCACAATCACCCTGATAGCATTCGTCACCTTGCTTGCCGCTGCCAGCCCCGGCGCGCCGCTGCCGCCAAGCGTGCCCGGCATCGATGCGCCGCAATTGGCACCGCTTGGTCCGCACAAGGTCGGGTTTCGCAGCGTGACCCTGGTCCACAAGGCCCAGCCTGATCTGCTCAATGTCGATCCTGCGACCGGACGCGTCCACCTCCACGACCGTGCGCTGACCGTCGATATCTGGTACCCGGCCAAGGCCCGGCGCGGTGCCGCTCCGGTGACCTATGCGGGCAGCCTTTACGGGGAGCCTCCCGGACCGCCCGCCAAGTTCACCGTGCCCGGTCTTGCAATTCGCGGCGCCGCGCCAGACGGGCAGGGCTACCCCTTGGTGATCTTTTCGCACGGCTACAGCAATGCCCCGGCAGTCATGACATGGCTGACTGAGAATCTAGCCTCAAAAGGCTATGTGGTTGCGGCGATCCATCACGAAGATCCCGACCCCTATGTAGTTTCGGCCGACAAGCGGGCAGCGCCCAACTTCAACCGGCCGGTCGATATAGCCTTCGTTGCGGCCGCATTACGCCGCGATCTGGGCGCGCTGATCGACCCTGCCGAGCTGGCGCTAATCGGGTATTCGCAGGGCGGATACGGCGTTCTGGCCGCAGGGGGTGCCACTCTTGACCCCGATGGTCCGAACATGGGCCAGGTCGCCGGAGGGTGGATGAAACGGCTCGCGCGGGGTGCGGCGACCGAGGCCGAGGGCAAGGTTCCAGGGGTTAAGGCGATCGTGGCCATTGCCCCGGCCGGCGGCGCGCCGCGCAGTGCATGGGGGAACGCAGGCCTGCTCGGCATCACCGCGCCAATGCTGCTGATTCAGGGCGATGTTGACCTGACAGTCGACTACAAGACCGGTGCGCTTGCCGATTTCGAGAATGCCAGGAATTCGAACCGGTATCTGCTCACGTTCCGCCAAGCCGGCCACGACATCGGACTCAGCCCCGCACCTGCGCAAATGCGCGGCAACCTGTGGGACATAGATTGGTTTCAAGATCCGATCTGGCGGGCCGACCGCGTCAACGCCATCAACCTGCACTTCATAACCGCATTCCTGGCGGTTCACCTCAAGCATGATGCCGGCATGAACAGTTACCTCGACGTACCTGTTGAAGATGCCGGCGAAGGCATCTGGAACGCCCCCGACAAAACGCCGTGGAGTGCCTACAGTCCTGGCGGGAACGGCGTCACTCTGTGGAAGGGCTTCCAGCGCCGTCATGCGCAGGGGCTGACCCTGCGCCATGCCGCCGCACGGCGGTAGCAGCTAATCCAGCGCTTCTGCCGCGACGGTCCAGAAGTGGATCATGTCGTGAGCATAGCTCAGCGGGACATAGGCCAGACAGGCGTCATGGCTTTCGACAAGCAGTCGGATGTTGACGTGGTCGATCACTGTTGCCGCGCTGCACCCGGGAGCGAAGTCGCTGGATTCGGCATCGAAGACGCCATGTTCCATCAGTAGGCTGCGCCAGGCCGCGCCGCTCAGCCGGACCCGCATCAGGCCGCCGCCGATCGCGGTCAGGCTGCCGTCGGAGCCGAGCACTTCGGTGAGGCCGCCAATCTCGCCTTCGACCAGCCAGACGGTCGGCTCGAAGCGGATCAGCTGCATCGACGGGAGCTGCAGGGACGATCCTGCGGCGGGCAAGCTCGCGCCGTATGCCTTGGCAAAGCGCTTGGCTACGCCCGCCGGATCGCTCCAGATCTCCAGCACGTGGAGCGGCGCAGCGGGCAGGGCGGTTATCGTCACGTCAGTCACGGTACCGCTCCCCCGAGGTGTCGTAGAAATGGAGTGCCACCACGCGAACCGTCGCGCTCTGGCCCCGGGTGGGGGAGGTCGCGACCAGCGTTTCGCCGTGGCGAGTGAAGCCGTCGTTCAATTGCCCAAGGGCAATCGAGCCTCCGTCAAGGACGCGAAGTCCCGATGCGGTAACGTGACCTTCGGCTGACTGGCCTTGAGCTGAAACGAGCATGGCCCCCTCCGGAATCGTTCCGCCGAGTGCTTCGAGCCCGACCAGCTGCTTGCGCCCGGGCTGGGTCAGTGCCGGGCGCGTCAGCCCCGCCGCGCCGATATAGCCGCCCGCCTTGTTCAGCATCTTGTCGAGCGCAAGGTCATGCGGGGTCAGCCGGCCGTCGATTTCGCCGCCGACCACTAAATGCCCTTTTTCGATGCGGAGGAATTCCATCGCCTCCATCCCGTAAAGGCTGCCACCCTGGGCGGTGACTGCGGCCTCGCAAGCGCTCCACACCAGTTCAGCCTTGCTGGCTTCGACATAGATTTCAAAGGCCCGCTCGCCGCTATAGCTTGCTGCCAGGACCAGCACCGCAATCCCGGCAACCGTCGCTGCTACAGTCGACATGTGGCGTGGCACCTCGTCGCCGATCAGCGCTGCCAGAACGTCCTTGGCCTTGGGTCCGGCGACCGCGATCCCGGCGTAGTGTTCCTGAACATTGACCGCTGAGGCTTTGAACTGCGGGCACAGGAATTGGCGGACATACGAGATGTGCGTCGCCATCCGGTCGGCCCCGCCGGTCGAACTGGTCAGGAGGTAGCGATCTTCGCCCAGCCGCCAGACCGTGCCATCATCGAAGACCAGCCCGTCCTCACGCAACATGAAGGTATAGCGTCCCCGCCCGACCGCCAGCTTGCTTACCGTCGTCGCGCAGATCAGCTCGAGCAGCGCGGCGGCGTCAGGACCGCTGACCTCGAACTTGGCCAGGGTGGAAACGTCGGTCATGCCGACCGCGGTGCGCACGCTACGCGCCTCGCGTAGCGCTGCTTCGGCAAGGGTCTCGGAACTTTGCGGAAAGGCGCGCGGGCGTTTCCAGTAGCCCAGCGGCTGCCAGATCGGCGCCTTCGTCTGATGCACCTCGTAAAGTGCCAGGCGGCGCAGATGTGCGCCGGCATCGCGCTCGGTCCGGCCCGCGAGCAGCCCCATGGTGACCGGCGTGTAGGGCGGGCGGAAGGTAGTCAGGCCGGCCTCGGGAATGGCCATGCCTTGCTTCTCGGCGAGCCGGCCGAGCGCCGCCATGTTGCTGGTCTTGCCCTGATCGGTCGCCATCCCCAACGTGGTGTAGCGCTTGAGATGCTCGACCGAGCGATAGCCTTCAGCCCAGGCGAGATCGACATCGCCAAGCGAAACGTCGTTCTGGAAATCAATGAACGATTTGGCCGGGTTCTCCGGGGCAAACGTCGGGCCGACGGGATCGGCACTCGCGGCAGCGCCAATCGAGGTGACGGTCTGCCGCGCGGCCCCGGGCAGGAACGACTGGCTGGCTTCATCCCAGTCCAGCTTTGCGCCGCCCGCCTGCATGTGCAGGTGCACCACCGGGGTGAAGCCGCCGGACATGGCCAGAAGGCCAGCCTGCCAGCGCACGATCTTGCCGGCCACTCGTGCGCTGACTTCGCGCAAGTGATGCCGCGCACCCTTGGTCGCCAGTGGCATGGCGTCATTGTGCACCGGAAAGCCGCTGGTTACCCCCGCAGGAGCTGGCCGGGTATCCAGTACCGCGACAACTTCGGCCCCGGCATCGCGCAGGGCGGCGGCGGTCAGATAGGCATCGTCGTTGTTGGTCGCGATCACCACGCGCTGGCCCGGCACCACCCCGAAGCGCCGCACATAGGTCCGCACCGCCTGGCTCAGCATCACCCCGGGGCGATCGTTGCGCGCAAAGGCAAGCGGGCGTTCGAGCGCGCCGGTGGCCAGCACCACCCGCTTGGCCCGGACGTGCCACAGGCGCTGCGCAGTGCCGTTCGGTGGCTGCTCGCCCGGTTCGGCCAGCCGCTGACTCAAGGTAATGAGATTATCGTCCCAATAGCCGATTGCGGTGGTGCGCAGCAGCACCCGCCCGCCCAGCGCTTCGATCCGCGTCCGGCTCGCCTCGGCCCAGGCCGCGTCGAGCTCCTGCTGATCGCGGATCAGCGACGGCGTGAGTACGCTATCCTGCTCGACCAGCATGACGCGGTCGCCTACCTCGGCAGCGGCCAGCGCGGCGGCGAGGCCAGCTGGTCCCGCACCCACCACCAGCACATCGCAAAAGGCGGCGCGCTGGGCGAAGCGATCCGGGTCAGCCTCGGTCGGCGCATCACCCAGCCCGGCAGCGCGGCGGATGAACCATTCGTAGAACATCCAGCGTTTGGCCGATCCGAAGAAGGTCTTGTAATAGAATCCGGCGGGCAGCGCCTTGGCGGCGAGGCCCAATACCGATCCCACGTCGAAGGACAAATTGGGCCAACGGTTTTGGCTGCGCGCGACCATCCCCTCGTAAACGAACAGGTCGGTCGCGCGGGTGTTCGATTCGCACCGACCCTCGGTTCCGACAGTCACCAATGCATTGGGCTCTTCGATCCCGGCGGCCATGATTCCGCGCGGCCGGTGGTACTTGAAGCTGCGGGCGACCAGTCCAATGCCATTGGCAAGCAGGGCCGCCGCCAATGTATCGCCCGGACGCGCAAGCAGCGGCCTGCCATCGAAGGTAAAGCGAATTGAGCCAGGCTCTCCGTCGCGCCCCGGACCGCTCATGGCAACGCCTCGGGGCCAACCGCGCGAACCGCTTCGATCGCGTGAGTCACGCGGTGGCGGGTCATCACCAGCCAGGCGCGGCAACCGAAAGTGTGCCGCCACACCTCTTCATCGAGACCGCGCGGGTTGGCGCGGGTGAACAGGGTCTCTATCGCCTGCGCCGGGTCGGCACCGGGCTGGACCACCGAATCGACCGTGCGCTCATAGGTAAACTCGACCTGGGCGCGCGGGCCGCAGTGGGGGCAGGTGATCAGCAGCATGGCAACGCCCCTTTTCTAGCGGTGGTTCGGCATCGGGCCGACGCCGTTTTCGTCGATGGTATCGCCGCGGCGGAAACGGTCCAGATCGAACGGTGCGTTGAGTGCATGCGGCGCGCCAGTGGCGAGCGTGTGGGCATAGGTCCAGCCGGATACCGGGGTGGCCTTGAACCCGCCGTAGCACCACCCGCCATTGAGGAAGAGGTTGGGCACCGGCGTTGTGCCGATAATCGGCGAGCCGTCGAAGCTCATATCGGTGACCCCGCCCCAGGTGCGCAACATTCGCAGCCGCGACAGCGCCGGAACCAGCGCGATCGCCTGCGCAATCGCCCCCTGAGTCACCATCGGCTGGCCGCGCTGGGCATAGCTAGGCCAGTTGTCCGGATCGCCGCCCATGACGATCCCGCCCTTGTCCGACTGGCTGATGTAGCAATGCAGCGACTGCGACATGATCACGCCGTTGATCATCGGCTTGACCCCTTCGGTGACCAGCGCCTGCAGGGTCTGGCTCTCCACCGGCAGCTTGAGCCCGGCCATCGCGGCGACATGGCCGCTGTGTCCGGCAACGCATATCGCGGTGCGGCCCGCGCCGATCCGGCCTCGGGTGGTCTCCACCCCGATCACCGCATCGCCCTGCCGGACGAAGCCGGTGACCTCGCATTTCTGGATGATGTCGACGCCCAGCCGGTCGGCCCCGCGGGCATAACCCCAGGCGACCGCATCATGCCGCGCGGTGCCGCCGCGGCGCTGGATCAGCCCGCCGTCGATCGGAAAGCGTGCGTCGCACGACATATCGAGCTGCGGCTCGAGCTTTGCCACCTGGTCGCGGGTCAGCAGTTCGGCATCGATGCTGTCCACCCGCATCGCATCGCCGCGCTGCGCCAGCATCGTCATGTCGGCGTCGCTGTGCCCCAGCATCAGCGCCCCACGCGGCGAAAACATGACGTTGTAGTTAAGCTCGTCGCTGAGATGCTCCCACATCTTGAGCCCGAATTCGAAGAAATCGTGCAACGGCTTTTGGCGGTAATTGGAACGGACCAGCGTGGTGTTGCGGCCGGTATTACCCCCGCCGATCCAGCTCTTTTCGAGCACGGCAACGTTGCGGATGCCGTGGACACTCGCGAGGTAATAAGCGGTGGCGAGGCCGTGCCCGCCGCCGCCGATGATCACGACGTCGTAGTTGGCCTTGGGCTCGGGATCGCGCCAGGCCGGCTGCCAGTGGCTCTGACCGTTGAAGACCCCGCGCAACAGCCCGAGCGCCGAATAGCTGGTCATGCAATTGGCATCCACCCGCGCCGTTCGCGCCAGTCAGCCTCAAGCCCGGCAAAACGCGACAGCTTGAGCAGGTCGATATCGGCGAACGAGCATTTGCCGTCGATCACCAAGTCGCGGATCGCATGGCCCGATGCTGGCGAGAGCCCGAAGCCGACCCCCGACATCGAGGCGACCACCACATTGTCCGGACTGGTGAGCCGGTCGATGATCGGCCGGCCATCGGGCGAATTCTCGATCACCCCGGCCCAGCTGCGGATCACATTGAGGTGCGCGGCCTTGGGGAGCAGTTCGGCCAGCCGCCGTGCAAGATTGCGCGCGAGCGGCGTCGACGGGCGCGCGGCCGGGCCGGTTTCATCCACGTCGAGCCATTCATGCGGGCCGCCGCCATAGGCGAGATTGCCGCGCATCGTCTGGCGGCCATAGAGCTTGTGTCCGTCGACCCCGCCGAGCGGCATCATCGGCGCGGGTTCGGTGATGATCATCTCGGCCCGGGCCGCTGCGAGCGGGACCTCGACCCCGAGCTGCGCCATCAGCTGCGGGATCTGCGGTCCGGCTGCAACCACCACCGCATCGCAGCCGTAAGTGGCATTGGCGGTCTTGACCGCAGTGACCTTGCCGCCTGCGGTTTCGAAGCCGGTAACCGGGCTGTGCTGATGGATCTTGCCGCCGAGGTCCTGCAAGGCCCAGGCATAGGCCTGAACGCTGCGCTGCGGATTGGCATGGCCGCCAAACTTGTAGTGCACCCCGCCGAAGCAATTGTCCCCTGCCAGCGGCACGGCCTCTTGCACCTGCTTCGCGTCGAGCACCTCGACCGGGTGGCCGAGCCGCTGATGCCGCGCGGCGACGAAACGGTACTGCTCCCACTGCCGATCGGTCATCGCGATCAGGATGCGCTCTTTCTGGTGCTCGGTCGGATAGCCGAGCAGGTCGTCCATTTGCGGCCAGAGGCGCTGTTCCTCATCGAACAGCGGGCTCGAATAATGCGAGGCCCCGCCGCCATTGCGTCCCGATGCTTCCCACCCGACAATGAACTTGTCGAGCACGGTGACCTTGACGCCCGAGCGCGCGAGCCACCACCCGGCGCTGAGGCCGGTGACGCCGCCGCCGACGATGACGACTTCCGACCCGCTCATTCGTACATCCCCGTGTAGAGCATGCCGCGATGCTCATCTTCATGCGGGGTGCCGATATCCTCGACCGGGACCCATTGGGTCGGGATGCCGAACCACACGTCCCACGCGGCGTCCATCTGGGCCGGCTCGTTCCAGTCGGCGAGGATCTTCAGCGGCAGTGGCCGCACCGGAGCGCGGTGGCTGGCGAGCGGAATCGCGGCGAACGGCTGCCCGGATTCGAGCGCGAGCAGCATCGCCACCTGATCGCGGCAGCGCCGGCCCTGGCAAACCCCCATGCCCGCGCGGGTCAGTCGCTTGATCTGGTCGGGATTGGCCGGCCCGTCCTGCAGCAGGGTTTCGAGCGAGCGCGCGCACATCGCGGGCGGACGGTCGAGATAGTTCGGCGGCTGCACGCCCAGCAGGTCGGCGCGGGTCACCTCCTCGCACTGGCAGATGATCGCCTCAGGTGCGCTGGATGCAGCCAGAGCACGGACCCAATCCATCCGGTATTCCACGTGATCGAAACTGCCGCCGGGAAGGCCGGCGCAGAGGCCGACCGCTGAAACAGTCGCCTCGCCGACGGGAACATAGCCGCCGCGCATGGCATCGAGTTCGCGCTGGCCGTGCATTGCATCGACCAGTTCGATTGAGGGAATCAGGCCCACCGCGGTGCAGATCGTGTCGCACACGATGGTCTCGCCCGTGGTCAGAGTCCCTGCCTCGATGCCATTGATCCCGCCCTTGGCCGAGGCGATCGAGGTGTTGCAGTGAACGGAGATCCCGGCGGCGGCGAGCTGGGCGAGCAACTCGGCCGAGCCCTGCGGCGCGGCGCGCACTTCCACCAGCCCGGCCACCTCCAGCCCGTGCTCGATCGCGATCAGCGCGGTTTCCAATGCCAAATCATGCGAGCCGAGGATCAGCACGCGATGGCCGTCAAAAGCGGCGTAGCGGGTCAGCAGCATCTGCAACGCGGCCGCGCCCATCACTCCGGGCTGGTTCCAGCCGGGGAAGGCCAGTGCCAGATCGCGGGCCCCGGTGGCGAGCACGATCCGGCCGAACCCGACAAGCCACGAACGCTCCGCATCGGCGAGGCCCACGACCTGCTCGGGTAGGCTCTGCACGCCGGGTCCGTTGCGGTAGACGCCCCATGCTGTCGTTCCCAGAAGCAGTTCGACGCCCGCTTCCATCGCCTGTTCGAGCTCAGGCATCGACATGAACACGGCTTCGAGCATTCGTTCGCTGTTCTGCGTCGCGGCGGTCATCCGGCCGCCGAAATAGAGCGGCACGTCATTGCCCATCAGCGCGCCTGAAACCGGGTTTTCGTCGACCAGCAAGATCGATGCGCCCGACCGCTTTGCTTCGAGCGCCGCCGCGATGCCACTCGGGCCGGCTCCGACCACGACCACGTCATAATACGCGTCGGCCGGGCTGCGCGTGCCATTGATCGCGCAAATATCGGTTCCGGTGAAGTTGAGTTCCATCAGACTGCTTCCAATGCCTGCGCGAGATCCGCGATCAGATCGTCGACATGTTCGAGCCCGACCGACAGCCGCATCGTGCCAGCGGTAATACCGCCATCGAGCCGCTGCGCGGGGGTAAGGGCGTAATGCGTGGTGCTGGCCGAATGGCAGATCAGCGTTTCCGACCCGCCCAGGCTGACCGCCAATTTGAGCAGGCGCAGCTGGTCGAGCATGCGGAAGGCTTCCGCCTCGCCGCCGTGGAGGTGGAACGAGAAGGTCGATCCTGCGGCCTTGCATTGGCGGTCGTAAACCGCGCGGCTCCGGCTGCCTTCGGGCAGGAAGCCCAGATAGGTGACCCCGGCCACCTTGGGATGATCGCGCAGGAATTCGGCCACGCTGCGGGCATTGCTCATCGCGCGTTCGGTGCGGACGTGAACAGATTCGAGGCTGCGGCTCACTAGCCATGCGGTGTAGGGGTCGAGGTGATTGCCCCAGGTGGTGCGCATCGTCTTGAGCTGGTCGATCAGCTCGCGCCGCCCGCTTATCCCGCCAGCCAGCAGGTCGCTATGGCCGCCGCAATATTTGGTCAGCGAGGTCATGCACAGGTCCGCGCCCAGCTCGATCGGGCGCTGGGCAAACGGGCCGAGCAGTGTGTTGTCGACCACCACCAGCGGCCGATGCCCCTGCCGCGCGCCGATCTCATCGGCCAGCCGCACCATCAATTCGAGATCGACGATCGCGGCGGTGGGATTGGCCGGGGTTTCGGCGATGATCAGCTTGAGCGGGCCTTGCGTCATCGCCGCATCGGCCGCCGCGCGTACCCCCGCGTCGTCGGTGCCATCCAGATAGGCCGCAGCATGGCAGCCGTACTGCGGCATCACGCTGTTGTAGAGCATGTCGACGCCGCCATAGATCGGCCGGCCATGCAGCGCGCTGTCGCCCGGGCGCATGAAGGCCAGCGCGATCGAGGAATGCGCCGCCATGCCGCTGCTGTAGGCAACCGCCGCTTCGGCTCCGTCGATCGCGGCCAGCCGTGCTTCGAGCACGTCGAGTCCGGGATGGCCCAGCCGCGAATAGATATGCTGTGCCTCGCCCGCCAGCGGCCCGGTGCCGTCGAAGAACGCCTCGTGGACGTGCTTGGCATGCTGCGCCGAGGGGTAGACGAAGGTCGAGGTCATGTAGATCGGCGGCTTGGCCGATCCCGATGCGGTTCGCGGATCGTAACCGAAAGCTACGGCGAGTGTTTCCGGCCTGAAGCCGGTGGGCGGGTCAATCGACATGTGCAGCAAGGTATGCACGGGCCTTGTCGCAATACCAGTCGGTAAAGCGCATCACGAGCATCTCGGCATCTTCGGAGTAAGGTCCGGGTGTGTAGCCCGGGCTCTCGATCCCCGCACTATTGTTCTCCGCCAGTTCCTTGTCCTGCAGATTGGTGCGGGTCCACAGGTCGGTCAGTTCGCCCAGGTGGTAGTCCGCCCCTTCGACCGCGTCCTTGTGGACCAGCCACTTGCTGAACACGTGGGTTTCAGCGGGACCGACCGGCATGCAGCTGAACGTGAAGGAATGATCGGCGGCGGCATGGCCAAACAGGTGCGGGTCGATTGCCCAGCGCATCGAGCCGAGATCGCCGTCGCCAGCTGGGCACATCAGTTTCTTCGAGAGAGGCTGCCCATTGGGCGAAATCGACACGCAGCCTTCGTTCAAGGCAAAGCGCGCGACTTGCCACCAGTGCCCCTCGGCCGGAGCGTTGGCCAGACCAAGCTGATCCATCCGGTCAGCAAAGGCCGCGTTGCGGGCATTTTCGCCGATATCGAAATGCTTGGACATACCGACCGGGAAAGTCCGCGAAAGCTCGGGATGCCCGGTCGCGCAGTGATAACACTCGCGCGCGTTTTCCATCACCAGCTTCCAGTTGGCATAGTCGACCAGCACCGCCGATGCCGCGAGCTTGGCGTTTTTGAAATCGTGCGGTGCGGCGTAAGCTTCGAATTTGGCGCCAAATTCGGCGAAGGGCGGCGGAGTGTCGGCCAGGCAGATGAAGATCCCCCCGGCGATGCACTCGGTCGCCACTGGCCTCAGCCCGTGATCGGCCTTGTTGAAATCGGCTGGCATGCGCCCGGCGGCCAGCAGCCCGCCGTCGAGGTCATAGGTCCAGCGGTGATAGGGGCAGACCAGCCGTGCGGCCGAGCCGCTGCCCGGCTTGCAAATTTGCGATCCCCGGTGCCGGCAGCTGTTGTGGAAGGCCTTGATCTCGCCGTCGCGGTTGCGCGTGATCAGGACCGGCCATTTGCCCACGGTCATCGCCATGTAGGTGCCGGGCTTGGGCAGTTCGCATTCGAACCCGGCCATCAGCCAGCTTTGCCCGTAGATCGCGTCCATATCGAATTCGAAAGCGCGGGAATCGAGGTAAAGGCCCTGCGGCAGGGAATGGCCGGCACGGCGCGCTGCGAATTGGCCGGCGGCCCACGCCAGGTCAGACATCAGCAAACTCCCCCTAAAGCATTGCCGGGGATAGTGACGCAGGTCCCCGGAAACGGGAAATCGACTTTAGGCATAGCCCTATGTCAAATAGTCAGACATCAGGTCTCCGCAGTTCGGCTGCGGCAAGAGGGGCGGGATCATCGCGAACAAGGCTGTCATGAACCGGCGCTGGCTTCCGCTCAATGCGCTCAGGGCGTTCGAAGCGGTCGGCAAGCAGCTCAGCTTCACCGGCGGGGCGGCGGCACTGTCGGTTTCGCAAAGCGCGCTGAGCCGCCATGTCAGCGCGCTCGAAAGCCTGCTCGGCAAGCAGCTGTTCGAGCGCGACGCGGGACGCTTGTCGCTGACCGCCGCCGGCGAAGAGCTGCTGGCGGTGGTGTCCAAGTCGCTCGAGCGGATCGAGCAGACGATGAATGCGATCCGCGACGAAAGCATGCCGGGCCGGGCGATGCGATTGCACGTGCCGCCTTCGCTGCTCCAGCAGGTGTTCATGCCGATGCTCAGCGAGTTCCGCCGCGATCATCCTGAAGTGCGCATCGATCTTTCCAGTGCCAACGTGACCGGCCTCCCGCCAACCGAGCTCGACATGGCGATTGTCTATGACCGGCCCAACGTCGATGATCGCATCACCGATCTGTTATGGATGGTCCGCGTCGCGCCCCTGTGCTCACCGGAAACTGCAGCCGCCGCTGCCGGCAAGTCGCTGGAGCAGTTCCTGTCGGGTCAGGAATTGCTGCATCTCAAGCTGGAAGGCCAGCCGCGCGACCTGCTGTGGGGTGATTACCTGCGCCGCAATGGGGTCGCCCTGCCGACCATGGATGGCCTTGCCTTCGATACGGCCATTGCGTCAGCCAAGTACGCCATGACCTCGGGCGGGGTCATGCTCGGCGATGTCGATCTGTTTGCCGCCGAACTCGCTTCAGGCCAGTTGGTGATGCCCTATGAAGTGGTGATCGAGGATGGCTATGGCTATTACCTCAAACTGCACGCCGACGATCTAGCCGATCCCGCAATTGCGTCGTTCAGAAGCTGGCTGATCGCCCGGTTTGCAGCGCTGCGCGGAGTTACTGCGCGAGGATGATCTCGGCGGCGGCATCGAACACGGCTTCGGGATCGAGCCGGTAGGTGCGGTAGAGGTCGGGCAGGTCGCCGGTCTGACCGAACCGGTCGATCCCCAGCGGGCTGACCCGCTGGCCGCGGACCGAGCCGAGCCACGACAAAGCCGCCGGAGAGCCATCGATCAGAGTGACGATCCCGGCATCCCGGGCCAGCGGGGCCAGCAGTGTTTCGATATGGCTGGGCTGGCGCGCATCGCCCGCGCCGCGCAAGGCGTTGGCCGCCGACCATTCGCGATGCAGCAAGTCGGGCGAAGTGACTGCCAGCAGGCCGAGGCCGGGCACGTCTTCCTTGAGCGCCTCCCACGCGGCCATCGCCTCGGGCGCGATCGCGCCGACATAGGCAATCGCCAGCCTGCTCCCGGCCGCAGGGGGCCGCAGCCAATAGGCACCGCGCAGCGCATCGGCCTTCCAGCTCTCGTCCACCCGCTCCACTTGCTCGAGCAAGCGGGTCGAGAGGCGCAGATAGACCGAGCCGCCATCATCGTCCTGCATGTGGCCGAACGCCCAATGCATCAACAGGGCCAGCTCATCGGCATAGGCCGGTTCGAAATAGGTCAGGCCCGGCTGACCCATCCCGATCAGCGGGGTGTTGATCGACTGGTGCGCCCCGCCTTCGGGACCGAGCGTGAGGCCGGCTGGCGTCGCCACCAGCAGGAAGCGCGCATCTTGGTAGCAGGCATAGTTGAGCGCATCGAGCCCGCGGGCGATGAACGGATCATAGACCGTGCCGATCGGCAGCAACCGATGCCCGAACACAGGGCCCGACAGCCCGAGCGCGGCGAGCAGCAGGAACAGGTTGTTTTCCGCAATGCCCAACTCGATATGTTGCCCGGCAAGATTGCCGGCCCATTTCTGCGGCGAGGGGATCTTGTAGCCGGCGAAGATGTCCTTGAGCTCCTGCCGCCGGAACAGCCCGCGCTGGTTTACGAAGGCGCCAAGGTTGGTCGAGACGGTGACATCGGGCGAAGTGGTCACGATCCGGTCGGCCAGGGCATGGCCGGATTTGGACAAGTCCAGCAGGATCCGGCCAAATGCGGCCTGGGTGGATTGCTCGGCGCCGTCGGGAACCGCGACAGCGTCGGGCACCGGGATGGCCGCAGCGGGCGGTGCGGCGCGGGCGAGCACGGCGCGGGCCGGCTCGATGAACGCCTTGAGATCCTCGATGCTGTTATCGCCCAGCCCTGCGAACGGCTCCCATTCCTTACCTTCTGCAATGCCCAGGCTTTCGCGCAGTGACGCGATCTGGGTGGGGTTCATCAGCCCGGCGTGGTTGTCCTTGTGCCCCTGGAAGGGCAGGCCATAGCCCTTGACCGTGTAGGCAATGAACATGGTCGGGCGTTCATCGTCGGCCTCGGCAAAAGCCTCGAGCAGCGTCTCGATGCAATGCCCGCCAAGATTGAGCATCAGTGCCGAGAGTGCGGCATCGTCCATGCTGGCAATCAGCGCCAGCGCCCGCTTGTCAGCCGTCAGATCGGTGTTGAGTCGCAGCCGCCAGGCCGCGCCGCCCTGATAGGTCAGCGCGGCATATTCGGCGTTGGGGCAATCATCGATCCAGCGTTCGATCGCCGCGCCGCCGGGGCGCTTGAACACCGCGCGCTGCATCTTGCCGTGCTTCAGGGTCAGCACCCGCCAGCCGCAGGTTTCGAAGATATCATCGAACCGCCGGAACATCCGGTCGGCGGTGGTCGAATCGAGCGACTGGCGGTTGTAGTCGACGATCCACCAGCAGTTCCGGATGTCGTGCTTGTAGCCCTCGATCAGGCATTCGTAGATATTGCCTTCATCGAGCTCCGCATCGCCCATCAGCGCGATCATCCGCCCGGCCTCGGCCTGGGCCATCTGGCCGTGCGCGATCAGGTAATCCTGCACCAGGCTGGCAAAGGCGGTCATTGCGACGCCAAGCCCGACCGACCCGGTGGAGAAATCGACCGGGATCTTGTCCTTGGTTCGCGAAGGGTAACTCTGCGCGCCGCCCAGCCCGCGGAACGCCTGCAGCTGCTCAAGCGACTGGTTGCCGAGCAGGTAGTGGATCGCGTGCAGCACCGGCCCGGCATGCGGCTTAACCGCGACCCGGTCCTGCGGCCGCAGCGCATGAAAATACAGCGCGGTCATGATCGTCGTAATCGATGAGCAACTGGCCTGATGACCGCCGACTTTAAGGCCATCGCGGCTTGTCCGCAGATGGTTGGCGTTGTGAATGATCCACGACGACAGCCAGCGCAGCCGGCTGTCGATCAGTTCAAGCCGGGCGACGCGTTCGTGCAGCGCGTCAGGCGCCAACTCTTGGTAGGTCGTTTGGTCCATCGCTTGGATCTAGCAGGTTTGCTCCGGCTGGCGAGCCCAGGTTTACAGGCTTCACGCTTGACCTGCCGTTCCAGGTGCCGTTGATCATCGCCGTCATGTCTGCCTTCCTCTTCACGATGATTGCCGCGCTGGTCGCCGGACTTGGTGCACGCGACCAGATGCTGGTGGCCGAGCTATCGGCCCGGCGTGGGTCCGGGCTCGGTGTGCTGGTCACCGCAGTTGCGATTGCCATGCTCAGCGCTGGGATTGCAGGCTGGGCCGGCGGGCTTGTTGCGCCGCAGTTGCTGCCCCGCGCGCGCATCGTGCTGGTCGCGATGGCGCTGGGTCTTGCCGCAATCGAACTCATCGTGCTGCGCCCGCGCCGCCGCGCCGCCGAGCCGACCGAATCGCTGGGCGCCCTGGCGGTGGTTCTGCTCGCGCACCAGCTGACCGACGCGTCGCGGCTGCTGGTCTTCGCCTTGGCTGCGGCCAGTGCGTTCCCGGTCTTCGCCATGCTGGGCGGCATGGCGGGCTGCACGCTGAGCATGGCGGCGGGCTGGGGCGGGGGCGATGCACTGCTGCGTCTGCCGCTCGGCTGGCTGCGTGCCGGGCTTGGCGTGGTGCTCGCACTGGTCGCAGCTTATCTGGTCATCTGAACATTTCGCACCGCGCACCGAGGTGCTATGCCGCGCGCCGATGAGCAGGATCACGATCAAGTCGGGCGCGAGCGACGCAGAAATCGCGCAGTGGCTCGAGCAGCATCTCGCCCGTGCCCTTGCGGTCCACAGCGGGGCAATCGCCATCACCATCCCGGGGGGCTCGACCCCGTTTCCGATCCTCGCGGGTCTGGAGCGCAGCGCGATCGACTGGACGCGGATCACCGTCTGGCCGGGTGACGACCGGGTGGTCCCGGAGGATCACCCGGCCAGCAATGTTGGCCGGATCCGCGCCTCGCTCAGGCCGCTGGGCGCAAGGGTGACTGCGCTGAGCGAGAAGGCGCAGCCGCCGCATTTCGCGCTGACCTGGCTGGGTATGGGCGGCGACGGCCATGTGGCATCGCTGTTTCCCAATAGCGATCCCAAGGTCGACGACCCGCTGTCGGTGCGCCGCCTCACTCCCGATCCGCTGCCGCCCGAAGCGCCGTTCGACCGGATCAGCATGACCATGCCCGCGCTGCTGGACAGCGATGCCCTGCTGTTCGTGATCCGCGGCACCGAAAAGGCCGCATTGTTTGCTGCAGCAAGCCGGGGCGAAAACGACCTGCCGATTGCCCGGTTGCTCGGCGCGGCGCATCAGCCGGTAACGTGCTTCACCTGATTCCCGCGCCCTTGCACCGCGCCGGGCTGCGCCTGGCGCACGCGCTGCGGCGGCGCTGGTGGCGGCTGGCGGGGGTCAAGCTTGAAGGGTGCCGGGTCATCGCTCGTGATCCTGACCGGCGCGTGCTGCTGATCCGCCACTCCTATGGCAGCGGCAACTGGATGCTGCCGGGCGGCGGGATCGCGCGGAGCGAGACGCCGCTCGCCGCGGCGCTGCGCGAGCTCGCCGAAGAGACCGCGCTCACGCTGGACGATCCGCGTTGCCTGTTGGTGCAGGAAGAGATGCTCTATGGCACTATCAACCGCGTCCACCTGTTCGTCGGGGCAGTACAAGGCGAAGCCCGCTGCGATGGCCGCGAAGTAATCGAGGCGCGGTTCTTCGCGCCAGATGCGCTGCCGGAAAGGCTTTCACCAAACTTGGCGCGGCACTTGCAGGGCTGGCTCGCGCTGGCTGACCTCTGAACGCCAACGCCCCGGAGCATCGCTGCTTCAGGGCGCCTGTAGTTGCTTGGCGCTGGGCCTACTTGCCCTTTTTGGTGTCGTTGATCACTTCGACCGCTGCTTCGCTCAGCGTCTTGCACTTGGGTACCTCGGTCTGGATGAAACCCGAACTCTTCGACTTGTCGCCCAAGATGGCGATGACGGCGTCCTGTTCCTTCTTGGTATCGGCGATCACCGCGTCGGTTTCTTTCTTGCTGCTGACCGAGGCGATCGCCATCAGGGTTGCGGCCTAATCGTTCATCTTGTCGATTGTGACGGTGTCCTTGGTCGTGCCGTCGTCCATCCCGAGCACCTGTGCGACCACCAGGCTGGTCGCGGCACAGTGGATCAGGTCGCTGTACTTGAGGCCGTCGTCGGCGCTCGATACGGTCGGCACGCTAAGTGCGGCAAATGCGGCGGCGGCAAAGGTCTTGAGTTGCATGGTCGTGGTCCCCCGATTGGCGAACGGAAGATCGTCCTCCGTTCTCTCACCGGTCCCTCCTAGGCCGATGCCATGCAATTACTTGCAAAAAGGCGACAGTCAGAACGGCAGTATGCCCTGGGTTGCACCGATCAGGGGGGCGCCGGCATCATCGTCGTCATCGAGCGCGGACAGCGTGAGCCCCACCAGTCGCACCGGCTGGGCGAGCGGCAGCACCTCATCTAGCAGCGCGTGGCTGAGCGCGGTGAACTCGGCCTTGTGCGCCACGGCACGCGGCAGCGAGCGCGCGCGGGTGAGCTGGGTGAAATCGCCGTGTTTGAGTTTAAGCGTCACGGTGCGGCCCTGGCTGCCGGACTTTTCGATCCGGCTCCACGTCAGCTCGATGATCCGCGCCAGAACTTCGCGCAATGCCGAACCCGATGAGATATCCTTGTCGAGCGTACGCTCGGTCCCGACCGATTTGCGCACGCGATTGGCCTTGACCCGGCGCAGGTCGATGCCTCGCGCGGCGCGGTAGAGGTAGTCGGCCTGGCTGCCAAAATGGCGGCGCAAGAAGGCGATGTCGGAGCGCGCGAGGTCCGCCCCCGTCTCGATCCCCAGCCCGGCCATCTTTTCCGCTCCTTTCGGCCCGATCCCGAAGAAGCGCCGAACTGGAAGGCTGGCCACGAACTCCGCGCCTTCGCCGGGGCGGATCACGCACAGGCCGTCGGGTTTGTTCTGGTCGCTCGCCAGCTTGGCGAGAAACTTGTTATAAGAAACCCCGGCGCTGGCGGTGAGCCCGGTTTCGACCTTGATGCGCGCCCGGATCAGCTCGGCGATCCGCACGGCCGAGCCGATGCCCTTCAAATCCTCGGTCACGTCGAGGAAGGCTTCGTCAAGGCTCAGCGGTTCGACCAAAGGGGTGTAATCGAGAAAGATCTCGCGGATCTGGTGCGAGACTTCGCTGTAGACCGCGAACCGCGGTGGGCGGAAGATCAGGCCGGGGCAGAGCCGCCGCGCGGTGACCGAGGGCATCGCGCTGCGGCAGCCGAACTTGCGCGCTTCATAGCTGCAGGTGGTCAGGACCCCGCGCGGGCCCGACCCGCCCACTGCAATCGGCAGCCCGCGCAGCGAAGGATCGTCGCGCTGTTCGACGCTGGCGTAGAAGGCGTCCATGTCCACATGGATGATCTTGCGCAGCCCGCCATGCTCCTCGCCGGGCTCTTCGTCGCTGGGGTCGGGCTCGGCCATCGCGGCAGGATAGCGCCAATCGCCTGCATACGAAAAGGTCTGGCCTCTTGCCCGGTGACGCGTCATGGGGCTGGGCATGCGCCTGCCTGCCCCCCATTCTGCCGAATTCGGCGCCGGACCGCGCGAATTCATCGGCCTGATGGCGATGATGATGGCGCTGCAGGCGCTGTGCATCGATGCGATGTTGCCCGCGCTGGGGCAGATTGCGGCGGAACTGCAAGTGGCCGATCCCAATCGCCGCCAGCTGGTGGTGGGCGTGTTCCTGTTCGCCGCCGGGTTCGGCTCGCTGCTCCCCGGCGCGCTGGCCGATCGCTATGGCCGCCGCCCGGTGCTGTTCGTTTGCTTCGCCGGCTATTTCGTACTCTCGCTGGCCTGCGCCGCGGTGACCGATTTCAACGTGCTGTTGTGGCTGCGTGCTTTCCAGGCGCTGTTCAGCGCGGGGCTGGCGGTGCTCCCCAGCGCGATCATCCGTGACCGGTTCAGCGGCGATGCCATGGCCCGGATGATGTCGACCATTTCGGTGGTGTTTATGGCCGTGCCGATGCTCGCCCCCAGCCTGGGACAAGCGGTGCTGCTGGTCGCGGGCTGGCGCTGGATCTTCGGCACCATGGCGATCCTGGTGGTGGTCGTCGGGAGTTGGGCCTATCTGCGCCTGCCCGAAACGCTTCACCCCGAATACCGCCAGGCGATCGCCCCGCGGACGATTGCCGCCAATATGTGGCAGGCCGCCAGCAACCGCGCCTCGATGGGTTATGTGCTGGGCGGGGCGTTGCTCACCGGCGCGCTGTTCGGCTATCTCAATTCGGCGCAACAGCTGATCGGCGAGCACATGGGTGCAGGCGAGTGGTTTCCGTTGTTGTTCGCAGTCATGGCTGGAGGTATCGCGATCGCCAACCTGACCAACACCCAGATCGTCGAAAAGTACGGCGCACGCCGGGTCAGCCACGCGGCGCTGCTGGTGTTCATTTTCATCGGGGTGCTGCAGGTGTGGTTTGCGCACCAGCAGCGCGAGACGCTGTGGCAATTCATCCCGCTGATGACGCTCAATTGCGCGATGATTGGCTTCACCGGGGCCAATTTCAGCTCGATCGCGCTCCAGCCGTTTGCCCGCACCGCGGGCGCTGCATCCTCGCTCCAGGCCTTCCTGCGGATGGCTTGCGGTTCGGCGCTGGGGGTGATTGTGGGGCAGGCATATGACAACAGCGCGCGGCCGCTGTCGTGGGCGCTGCTCGGCTGCGGACTCGCCGCCTTGGTGCTGGTTCTGTACAGCGAACACGGCCGCCTGTTTCGCCGCCTGACCCCGCCGGGAGAGGCGCGGCCGGTGCCCGATCCGCGGCATTGAGACGGAGCGAGGATGGAGCACCTTTTCGATCTGGCAGTCATCGGCGGCGGGGTGAACGGTGCCGGGATCGCGCGCGACGCCGCGGGACGCGGGGCCAAGGTGCTGCTGCTCGAGGCTGGCGACCTGGCGCAGGGCACAAGCTCGGCTTCGACCAAGCTGATCCACGGCGGGCTGCGCTATCTTGAGCATTACGAGTTCGCCCTGGTCCGCGAGAGCTTGAGCGAGCGCGAGGCATTGTGGGCCATCGCCCCGCACATCATCCACCCGATGCGCTTCGTGCTCCCCTATGTGCAGGGCCTGCGCCCGCGCTGGCTGCTGCGGCTGGGGCTGTTCCTCTATGACCATATCGGCGGGCGCAAGCGCCTCCCCGCGACCCGCACGATCGACCTCAAGCGTCACCCGGCAGGTCAGCCGCTCAAGCCCGGCTTTGCCACCGGGTTCGAATATTCGGACGGCTGGGTCGACGATGCGCGGCTGGTCCTGCTCAACGCCAAGGATGCGGCTGAGCGCGGGACCGAGGTGCGTACCCGGACTCGCGTGTCCGGCGCCAGGCGCTTCGGCGAGCTGTGGGAAGTGACGACCGACAAGGGCACCTTCTGCGCCCGAGCGCTGGTCAACGCCGCCGGACCGCAAGTGCTCGATGTCGAGAACACGCTTGGCGATGCACCCGAATACGGCATGCGGCTGGTCCGCGGCAGCCACATCGTGGTGCGCAAATTGTTCGACCATCCCTATGCCTATTTCTTCCAGCTGGCTGACGGGCGGATCTTCTTTGCGATCCCTTATGAACGCGACTTCACCCTGATCGGCACCACCGACCGCGATCAGGCACCGGGCGATCCGGTTCAGGCGAGCGACGAAGAGATCGCCTACCTGTGCGAAGGCGCGAACGAATACTTCAGGACCGCGATCACCCCGGCGGACGTGGTCTGGACCTATTCCGGGGTACGGCCGCTGGTCGATGACGGTTCGGGCAAACCTGAGGCCGCGACGCGCGGCTACCGGCTCGACCTTTCCGGGCCAGACAAGGGCGCGCCCTTGCTCAGCATCTATGGCGGCAAGATCACGACTTACCGGCACTTGTCGGAAGAGGCGGTCGATCTGTTGGTGCCGCGGCTTTCAGCGCTTGCTGGCAAGGCTTGGACCCGCAGCGCCGCGCTGCCCGGCGGGGATTTCGCGATCGACGGTTTGGAGGCGCTCAAGGCGGGGTTAGCGGCGGACTATGCCTTCCTCGGCGCGCCCGATGTGGACCGAATTGCGCGGGCCTATGGCACCCGCGCGCGGCACTGGTTGGGCGATGCGCAGGGTTGGCAGGCCCTGGGGCGCGATTTCGGCGGCGGCTTGACCGCTGCCGAGGTCGATTACATGCGTCAGGAGGAATGGGCAGTCAGCGCCGAAGACGTGCTGTGGCGGCGGAGCAAGCTGGGGCTGCGCTTGAGTGCGGAGCAGCAGGCCGCGCTGGCGGAGTATCTGGAGGATAGGTAGGCGCGCGGGCTTCGACAGGCTCAGCCTGAGCGGACTCTCCGCTAAATCCCAACCCCGCTCAGCCTGAGCCTGTCGAAGGCCACGTGCTGCCACCCGTTTTCAGTCTACCCCCAGCCGCCGCCACGCGAGATCAGCAAATTCGCACAGCAAGGGCCGCGTATCGCGCGGATCGATGATATCCTCGACATTGAACCGCTCGGCGCTGCGGAACGGGCTGGTCACCTTGGCCAGCCGCGCCTTGATCGCCTCCAGTTCGGCAGCAGGGTCGTCTGCCGCCTCGATCTCGCTCTTGTAGGCCACTTCCAGCCCACCCGCGATCGGCAATGAGCCCCAGTCGCCCGAGGGCCAGCAATAGCGGTACTGATAGAGGTCAGCATTCGACATCGCGCTCCCCGCAATCCCGTAAGCGCGGCGCATCACCACCGAGCACAGCGGCACGCTCGCTTTGTAGATCGCGTTCATCGCCTGCACGCCATAGCGGATCGTCCCCGCCACCTCGGCCTCGCGTCCGATCATGAAGCCGGGGTTGTCGACCAGGTGGACCACCGGCAGGCGGAACAGGTCGGCGAGCTTGATAAATCGCTCGACCTTCTCGCTGGTCTTGGCGTCCCACGATCCGCCGAGGAAGCTGGGGTCAGAGGCGAGCACCATCACCGGCCAGCCGTCGAGCCGGGCGAGCGCGGTGATCGCGGCGCGGCCCCATTGGCGGCCGATCTCGAACACGGTGCCCTTATCGAACAGCATGTCCATCGCCCGGCGCATCGAATAGACCTGCTTGTCGCTGCGCGGCACCAGTGAAAGAAGTGCTTCATCGCGCCGCGTAACACTGTCTGAACACCCGCTACGCCGCGCCGCCTGACCGACAAATTCCGGCATGAACGAGAGGAAGTGCCGCGCGCGAGCGAAGGCTTCGGCTTCGCTCGCAACCTCGTCGTCGACCACGCCGTTGCGGGTGTGGATGTCGCTGCCGCCGAGCGCCTCCTTGGCTTGCTCGTGGTTGAGCGAGCCTTCGTCCTTCCACGCCGAGCCCATTGCATCGACCACCGCGGGACCGGCGGCGAAAATCTGGCTGAGCCCGCGCACCATCACCGAATAGTGGCTCGCCGCGATCCGCGCCGCGCCAAGGCCGGCGGTCGGCCCCAAGGCCAAGGCGACCACCGGTACGGTGCCCAAGTTCTTCACCACCTCGCCCCACATGTGCACCGCCGGGATATAAGTCGCACCGATCATCTCGAGCGTCTTGACCGAACCGCCGCCGCCGGTGCCGTCGATCATGCGGATGATCGGCAGGCGCAGTTCGTGCGCCATCTTCTCGGCCTGTTCCATTTTGCGCCCGATCCCCGCATCCGCCGCACCGCCGCGAATGGTGAAATCGTCCGCCGTGGCCACCACCGGGCGGCCATTGATCGTGGCCTTGCCGAACAGGAACGGCGCGGGAAGAACGCCGGTCAGGTTCCCGTCGGCATCGTAGCTGCCCTTGCCCGCAATCTTGCCGATCTCGCGGAAGCTGCCCGGATCGACCAGCCCGGCAAGTCGCGCGCGGGCATCGAGCTTGCCCCGCCCATGCTGCCGCGCGACTTTGTCCGCACCGCCCATCTGCTCGGCGAGCTTTTCGCGCGCGCGGAGTTCGTCGAGTTCTTTTGCCCAAGTCAAAGCTCCCACTCCCCTTCAGGGGAGGGGGCCGGGGGGTGGGGGCTGTCCAACTGGCGCAGCGCCAGGCGGGTAGTCCCCACCCCAACCCCTCCCCTGAAGGGGAGGGGCGATGGAGATGCCCAGCGACTCACTCCGCCGCCTCAATCCGCGCCAGCAGCGCCTCGACCTGCACCTGCGCCCCGGCCACCGCATTGAGCTCGGCCACGATGCCGTCGAACGGCGCGACCAGGCTGTGTTCCATCTTCATCGCCTCGAGCGTGAGCAGCTTCTGCCCCTTGGTCACCACCTGCCCCGCCGCAACCTCGACCGCGATGATCTTGCCCGGCATGGGCGAGAGGATGTCGCCGTCGTGGGCATGGATTGAATCACCCCCTCCCACCCGGGCTACATTCAGAACGAAAGTCGATCCCAAGTCATCAACGAGATATCCCTCGTCCACGCGTTCGACCCAGCGTGCGGCCGACATGCTGATCTCGTCGAACTCAACTGCATGAGTGGTAGAACCATCTGTAAGGCGGAACAGGGCCTTTGCAGGGGACCTATTGAGCCGCGTTCCAACTTGCCGATTCCACGGTCCATTGGGTATGCTGAGGTAGGTCTCACGAATATGAGCCGGTCGTCCGCCGCGGCCTTCGTCAAACGCCATTTGAGCCACCGACTGGAGCGCAATTTCAGACGGTTCGTCAGGCTGAACGAGATGATCGGTCTCGCGCGCGATCAAGCCTGTGTCGATGTCTCCCGAAATAAAATCATAGCTCTCCAGAGTCCGCCAAAGGAATGAAGCGTTGGTCTTGACGGGCCAGCATCTAACACTGGAGCAATCGAGAGAGAGACTTCGAGCCGCCTGTTCGCGTGTTTCGCGATGCACGATAATCTTGGCGATCATCGGATCGTAGAATGGCGTAATTTCGTCGCCTTCCTCGACACCTGTCTCATTCCTGACGGGCGAACGCTTGGAGTTCGGTGGCAGACTAAAGTGCCGAAGCCGCCCCACGCTAGGCAAAAATCCCTTCGCCGGGTCCTCGGCATACAACCGCGCCTCCATCGCCCAGCCATTGATGCTGAGTTCGTCCTGACGCTTGGGCAGTACTGCCCCTGCTGCCACCCGCAATTGCCATTCGACCAGATCGACCCCGGTGATTTCCTCGGTCACCGGATGCTCGACCTGCAGCCGGGTGTTCATTTCCATGAACCAGATCCGGTCGGCGCGGAGGCCTTCCGAAGCGTCGGCGATGAATTCGATCGTGCCGGCGCCTTCGTAGTTCACCGCCTTCGCCGCCTTTACCGCCGCCGCGCACAGTGCCTCGCGGGTCGCTTCGTCCATCCCCGGCGCGGGGGCTTCCTCGATTACTTTCTGGTGGCGGCGCTGGAGGCTGCAATCGCGTTCGAACAGGTGGACGACGTTGCCGTGTGAATCACCGAACACCTGCACCTCGATATGGCGCGGGCGCTGGATGTACTTCTCGATCAGCACATGGTCGTTACCGAACGAGCTGGCCGCCTCGCGCTGGCACGATTGCAGCGCATCGGCGAAATCGCCCGCAGCCTCGACCAGCCGCATCCCCTTACCGCCGCCGCCCGCGACCGCCTTGATCAGCACCGGATAGCCGATTTTCGCGGCTTCCTTGGCGAGATGCGCCGGATCCTGATTTGCGCCCAAGTAGCCCGGCGTCACCGGCACGCCCGCGTCCTGCATCAGTTGCTTGGCTGCATCCTTGAGGCCCATCGCGGTGATGCTGGCAGGCTTGGGGCCGACCCAGATCAGCCCGGCATCGATCACGCTCTGCGCGAATTCGGCGTTTTCCGAGAGGAAGCCGTAGCCCGGATGGATCGCTTCCGCCCCGGTGGTCTTGGCCGCGGCGATGATCTTTTCGCCGACCAGATAGCTTTCGCGCGCGGGTGACGGCCCGATATGCACCGCCTCATCGGCTCGCCGCACATGCAGCGCCTTGGCATCGGCATCGGAATAGACCGCGACGGTGCGCAGGCCCATGGCCCGGGCGGTGCGGATGATCCGGCAGGCGATTTCGCCGCGATTGGCAATCAGGAGTGAGGAAAACATGGCGCAGTGGCTAAAGCGGTTCGCCCCGCGCCGCAATGCCCCTTGCAAGCCGCGCGCGGCCTGACTAGAGCGGCGCGCGAACGCACAGGTGCATTTCCCAACGGGGCTTTTCGGATGGCAGACCGCTTTAACACCATTGCTGGCTGGACACTGTTTTCAGGGATCGTCGCGCTTGGCTTGTCGAGCATCGCCGGCCACTATTTCGAGGCCGGCAAGTTCGAGAAGCCCGAGCATCCCGGTTACACGATTGCCGGCGTGGTCGAAGATGAGGAGGGCGGGGCCGCTGCCTCGACCGAACCGTTCGAGGCCTTCCTGGCCAAGGCCGATATGGCCAAGGGCGAAGCCAGCTTCAAGAAGTGCATGAGCTGCCACACCATCGACCAGGGCGGCGCCAACGGGCAGGGCCCGAACCTTTACGCCGTGCTGGGCGAGGAAATCGGGCAGGGCCGGGGCGGCTTCGCCTTCTCCGATGCGCTCAAGGCCAAGGGCGGCAAGTGGGACTGGGCGAGCATGAACGCCTGGCTGACCAACCCGAGCGGCTTTGCCAGCGGCACCAAGATGAGCTTTGCCGGGCTGACCGATCCGCAGGAACGCGCCAATGTGATGGTCTACCTTAATTCGAAGGGTTCGAACCTGCCGCTGCCCAAGGTTCCCGAAACTCCGGCAGCCGGTGCAGCAGCCCCGGCAGTGGCTCTGGTCGGCGATGCCGCCAAGGGCCAGAAGAGCTTCGCCAAGTGCTCCTCGTGCCACACCATTGCACCGGGCGGGCCGAACGGCCAGGGCCCGAATCTTGCAGGGATCTACGGCGACAAAAAGGGTGAAGGCCGCGGCGGTTTTGCCTTCTCGGACGGGCTCAATGCCAAGGGCGGCGTATGGGATGACGCCAGCCTCGATGCCTGGCTGGCGAGCCCGAGCGGCTTCGTCTCCGGCACCAAGATGAGCTTCGCCGGCCTCACCGACGCGCAGGAACGCGCCAACGTGATCGCCTATCTGAAGACCGCGAAATAAGGCCTTCCAGAATTACGAATTTGAAGGGCGGGGCCGCAGGGCTCCGCCCTTTTTGTCGCACCCAAGCCGGCTTCGGCATCCACCTAAAAAGCTAGATTCGTAGCTGCGGCAGCAACACATAAATCAGTCTTCGGCTTCGTACTTATCCAGCGCTGCGAGTGCGTCTTTTGCTTCGGCATAGTTGGGGTCGATCGTCAATGCCTTGTTGAGGTAGTATCTTGCCATATCCAGTCGCTTCGACCCACCCTGTCCGCGTCCCCACATAATTCCGTTGTAGAAACAGCCTTTAGGCGACCCGTAAGCGCAGGCTATCTCGTAGTATCGCCGTGCACGTTCGAGATTGACAGGCACATAGCCACCGGTCTGATACCAGGTCCCCAAAAGATAACAGCTGTCTGCCAGCTTTGCCGTGCACGATTTGTCGAAAAATTCGGCGGACCGTGCTTTGTCAACTGGAACGCCGAGTCCTTTGTCGTACGAAACACCCGCATCGCTGCATGATGTTGCATTGCCCTCCGCGCAACCCCTTACGTAGGCAGCCGCATCCGCAGCAGTCTGCGCGTTGCCGACCGATGCGGTTCCGAATGTCGTAATCATGACCGCGAAAACGAAGAATTTTTTCATCTGCTAGTCTCCCCAGCTTTTTAGTAAGGGCCAGCAGCGGGCTTAGTCAATCCGGCGGAGGGTGAGTTGTCCGCATTGCTACCCCTTGAACCCCTGCGCGATCACGTACCATTCGGACGAATCCTTGCGGCTCGATGGCGGCTTGGCGTGCTTGACGCTGGTGAAGTGCTTCTTGAGCAGCACCAGCAGCTCGGCATCGGTCCCGCCCGCGAGGACCTTGGCGATGAATGCACCGCCGGGTTCCAGCTGCTCGATCGCGAAATGCGCGGCGGTTTCAACGAGGCCCATCGTGCGCAGGTGATCGGTCTGCTTGTGGCCGACCGTGTTGGCCGCCATGTCCGAGACGACCAGATCGGGCGCGCCGCCCAGCGCCTCGACCAGCGCGGCGGGGGCGGCATCGGCCATGAAATCCATCTCGAAGATCGTCACGCCTTCGATCGGCTCGGTCGGCAACAGATCGATGCCGACCACTGCCGCGCCGGGGGCCTGCTTGCGCACCACCTGACTCCACCCGCCCGGCGCGATGCCGAGGTCGACCACGCGCTTGGCCTTTTTCAGCAGCGCGAATTTCTCGTCGAGCTCGATCAGCTTGTAAGCCGCGCGGCTGCGCCAGCCGTCGGCCTTGGCCTGACGCACGTAGGGATCGTTAAGCTGCCGGGTCAGCCAGCGCACGCTGCTCGCCGAACGGTTCTTGCCGGTCTTGAGCCGTTCGGGCCCCTTGCCGCTGTTTCTCATATCCGGCTCCGCCGTGCGTTGCGCAGCGCCGCGCGGCTTTTCTCGCCCGCACCGCCCGCCGCCATCATCGAGCGCAGAATGCCCTCGCGGATGCCGCGATCGGCCACGCCGAGCCGGTCGGCCGGCCACAATGCGAAGATCGTCTGCAGGATCGCGCAGCCCGCGACCACCAGGTCGGCGCGTTCGCGCCCGATGCACGGCTGGGCGCGGCGCTCGGCCGGGCTCATCAGCGCGAGCCGCTGGCACAGCTGCGCCATTTCCCCGGCGGGAACGATCAGCCCATCGACCGCACGCCGATCGTACTGCGGCAGCCCAAGGTGCAGGCTGGCGAGCGTGGTCACCGTGCCGCTGGTGCCGAGCAGGCGCAGCGCCTGTTCCGGCGCGACCTTGGTCGCAGCCTCCGCCAGCCGCTCGGCAAAGGGCGCCAGACTATCGCGTACCATCGCGCACATCTGGTCATAGCGCGTCGCCCGGCCCAGCGCGTCGTCAGGTTCGGGCGGGCAGCTCTCGGTGAGCGAGACCACGCCCCACGGGACCGATTGCCAGTCGTGGATCTGCGGCGCCTGACCCGCGCGGTTCTCGACCAGCACCAGCTCGGTCGATCCGCCGCCGATATCGAAGATGATCGCCGGCCCGTCGCCCTCCTCGAGCAGCAGGTGGCAACCCACCACTGCCAGCCGCGCTTCTTCCTGGGCGCTGATGATATCGAGCAGGATGCCGGTCTCCGCTGCCACCCGCTCGATGAATTCGGTGCCGTTTTCGGCGCGGCGGCAGGCTTCGGTGGCGACCGAGCGGGCGAGGTGGACATTGCGGCGCTGCAATTTGTCGGCGCAGATGCGCAGTGCGCCCAGCGTGCGCTCCATCGCGGCGTCGCTCAGCCGCCCGCTCTGGGCAAGGCCTTCGCCGAGGCGGACGACGCGGCTAAAAGCGTCGATCACGGTGAAATGGTCGCCCGCAGGCCGCGCGATCAGCAAGCGGCAGTTGTTGGTGCCAAGGTCGATCGCGGCAAAGGCCTGACGATGGAACGGGGTCGGTCGCTGCGCGGATTCGCCTTGCCAGCCGGGGGCGGCAGCCCCGGATCGGGGCGATTCGGTCGTCTCTCGGCCACCGGGCCGGCGCGCAGGTTCTTCGGGAAGCGGGGCGGTTTCGGGCGGCTGACCCTGACCGGTGTGAACGTCGCTTCCTGTCACCTCCAGTTCGCGCTTCGCCGGCGGAATATCGTCCGCCATGACACGTGCACTCTTATCTTTATGCCTGCCCCACGCGGCAGGTACCTGGTGCCCGAATAGCCGGGGCGGCGGCGAACGGCAAGCGCCGCCTTGACGAGTGCGCCGCCCGCTCCTAGAGGCTCCGGCCTGATTGCCCGATCGTCTAAAGGTAAGACAACGGTCTCTGACACCGTTAATCGAGGTTCGAATCCTCGTCGGGCATCCAATCCCGTGCAAAGTGCGGTCGGCCCATCCGGGCCTCCCTTAGCAACGGTGTTGCAAGCATTCGGCTGAAACCGAATGCGCACTCCGCGAAGACTCTACCTTTGACACGTGCGCGCCAAGCCGCGACAAGGGCCCAATGACTGAAGAAACCGAAGAAAAGCGCCTCAATCGCGGGCGATTCTACAAGGCCGACCAGGAAGCCTCGTTCGTCGAATCGCACGCCGCTTCCACCCCGCAGACCCGCGATCCGGCCTATCGGCTCGCCTACCGCGATACTGATTTCCTGCTGCGCCAGGAACTGCGCCCGGTGCGTTTCCAGCTGGAACTGCTGAAGTGCGAGATGCTGCTGGAAGAGGCCGGGATCGGCTCGACTCTGGTCTGTTATGGCTCGGCGCGGATCCCTTCGCCCGAAATGGTCGAAACCGCGCGCGCCGCGGCGACCACGCCCGAGCGCAAGGCGGTGGTCGAGCGGCTGGTGGCGAATTCGAAGTATTATGACCAGGCGCGCGAGCTGGGCCGGATCGCCTCGTGCTGCGGGATCGTCGAGAAGGGCATGCGCCAGTTCGTGGTCTGCTCGGGCGGCGGGCCGTCGATCATGGAGGCGGCCAATCGCGGCGCGATCGATGCCGGGGCCGAGACGATCGGGCTCAACATCGTGCTCCCGCACGAGCAGGCGCCTAACACCTATGTCACCCCGCACCTGGCCTTCCAGTTCCACTATTTCGCGCTGAGGAAGATGCACTTCCTGCTGCGCGCCAAGGCGGTGGCGGTGTTCCCCGGCGGGTTCGGCACGCTCGATGAATTCATGGAGCTCTTGACCCTGGTGCAGACCGGCAAGATGAAGCCGATCCCGATCCTGCTGTTCGGCAAGGACTTCTGGACCCGGGTGCTCAACTTCGAGGCGATGGCCGAAGAAGGGGTGATCAACCCAGAGGATTTGAGCCTGTTCCACTGGGTGGAAACCGCCGAGGAAGGCTGGGCCAAGGTGGTCGAGTTCTACGATCTCGACTGCTGAGATTGTTCAGCCGCGCGCTTCGGCGTGTCCCAGCGGACCGCATCCGGCCCCGAACCCGGGCGCGGCGCGCAAGGCTGATCGCACGAATAGCCGCGCGCGGTCGACCGCTTCGGCGAGCGGCAGGCCCTTGGCGAGGTAGGTCGCGATCGCGCTTGATAGCGTGCAGCCGGTGCCATGGGTGTGGCGGGTGTGGATGCGGGTGCCGGCCATGACGTGCGGCTCTGAGCCGGGGGCCACCAGCACGTCCTCGACCCGCTCGCCCTCGGCGTCGCCGCCCTTGGCGAGGTAAGTCACGCCGCGCGCCGCCATGCCCGCGTGTCCGCCCAGCGCGGCCAGCTCGGCGACGTTGGGCGTGGTCAGCGTGGCGAGCTGCATCAGGCGTTCGAAGGCCGCGATGGTTTCTGCATCGGCCAGTGCCGCGCCGCTGGTCGCGATCATGACCGGGTCGAACACCACCGGCACGTTGAGTGCGGCAATCCGCTCGGCGACCAGCGCCGCGATTGCGGGTGAGCCGAGCATCCCGATCTTTACAGCGTCCACCCCGATGTCCGACACGCAAGCATTGATCTGTGCGGCGATGAGTCCGGGGGACAGCACCTGGGCCGCGGTGACCCCCAGCGTGTTCTGCGCGGTGATCGCGGTAATCGCGCTCATCGCAAAGCCGCCGAGCACAGTGATGGTCTTGATATCAGCCTGGATACCCGCGCCGCCCGAGCTGTCCGAGCCGGCGATGGTAAGGATGCGTGGCGGGGACATCAGTTGATCGGGCTGGCGTGGCGCGCGGGCTTCGACAGGCTGAGCCTGAGCGGAGTTAGGAATGAAGCCATAACCAAGGCCCGCTCAGCCTGAGCCTGTCGAAGGCCACGCGTTGCCGCCCGCACCTTCAACCCGTGAATTTCCGCACCGCCGAGGCCGGATGCCTGGCCAGCAGCGCCGCCGCCCGCGTCGGCCGGTCGAGCAAGTCGCCGCCACAATTGGGGCAGCGCTCGTCGAGCCGGTCGGCACATTCGGCGCAGAAGGTGCATTCGAAGCTGCAGATGAACGCGCCGGGGGCCTCGGCGGGCAGGTCCGCGCCGCAGCGTTCGCAATCGGGGCGCATCTCAAGACTCATGCCGCGGCCTCCTGCACTGCATCACAGATCGCGCTAACCACGCTTTCAACCTGGCCGGCATCGTCGCCCTCGGCCATTACGCGGATCACCGGTTCGGTGCCCGAGGGGCGGATCACCAGGCGGCCTCTGCCGGCAAGCTGGGCCTCGGCCTCGGCAATGGCTGCCTGGACGCGCGCCTTATCGAGCGGCCTGCCGCCGCTGAAGCGCACGTTGCGCAGCAATTGCGGGACCGGATCGAACAGGTGGAGCAGCTCGCTCGCTGCCTTGCCCGATTTGACCAGCGCGGCGAGCACCTGCAGCGCGGCGATCGTGCCATCGCCGGTGGTGGCATGGTCGAGCAGGATCATGTGGCCCGATTGCTCGCCGCCCAGATTGAAGCCGTCCGCCTTCATCTTTTCGAGCACGTGGCGGTCACCCACCTTGGTGCGTTCGAGTGTCAGCCCGCGCCCCTCGAGGTAGCGTTCAAGCACGAGGTTGGACATCACCGTCGCCACCACCCCGCCGCCGCGCAGCTGGCCCTGGTCCGCCAGCTGCGTGCCGATCAGCGCCATCAACTGGTCGCCGTCGACCGTCTGGCCGCGCTCGTCGACCACGATCAGCCGGTCGGCATCGCCATCGAGCGCAATCCCGATATGCGCCCCGCTCGCGACCACGGTCTCGCTGACCAGGCCCAGGCTGGTCGAACCGCACTTGTCGTTGATGTTGGTGCCGTTGGGACTGACCCCGACCGTGATGACCTCGGCGCCCAGTTCCCAGATTGCCGAAGGCGTCACCTGATAAGCCGCGCCATTGGCGCAATCGACCACGATCTTGAGCCCGTCGAGCCGGATATCGTCGGGCAGCGATCCCTTGACCGCGTGGATATAGCGCCCGCGTGCATCCTCGATCCGCCGCGCCCGGCCGATCTCGGCGGCGGGGGCCAGCGCGAGGTTCTGGCTCAACATGGCCTCGATCGCCAGTTCGGCGTCGTCGGACAACTTGAACCCGTCGGGCCCGAACAGCTTGATCCCGTTGTCCTGGTAGGGATTGTGGCTGGCGGAAATCATCACGCCGACATCGGCGCGCAGTTCGCGGGTGAGCAGCGCGATCGCCGGGGTGGGCAGCGGCCCCAGCAGGACCACGTCCATCCCCACGCTGGTGAATCCGGCGACCAGCGCGTTCTCGAGCATGTAGCCCGACAGGCGTGTATCCTTGCCGATGACCACGCGGTGGCGGTGCTTGCCGCGCAGGAAGTGGGTGCCGGCGGCCTGGCCGACCTTCATCGCGATGGCCGCGGTCATCACTCCGGCGTTGGTCAGGCCGCGAATCCCGTCAGTGCCGAAATATTGCCGTCCCATCGCCCTCGAACCCTTACTTGGTGCGCGCTGCGCATTCGCAAATTGCCATGCCGCACCCGCGCGTTATTGTCACCCCGGCAATGGAACAGGGGTCATCAATGACAGTGCAGCAATCGGCAGCGGGTTTCCCCGAAATCAAGGTTCCCGCCGCGCTGACTTTCGCCGCGCTGGTGCTGGGTTTCATCATCGGCACCATGCTGCGCGGAACTTCGATCGAAGGCGCGGTGCTCGCCGTCGCGGGGCCGGCCGGAACGCTGTGGCTGCGGGCGCTGCAGCTGACGATCCTGCCGCTGGTCATCGGCCTCGTCTACACCGGCATCTCGCAGACCCTGGCGGCGGCCGGGGGCGGACTTCTGGCACGGCGCGCGGTGATGATGTTCTGCCTGGTGCTGCTCGCCAGCGGGACCATGGCGGTTCTGCTCGTTACGGGATTGCTCGGCATGTTCCCCATTCCGGCGAGCGCGGCTGCAGCCCTGAGCGGCGGTGCGGCGGATACCGGCACAGTGCCCGGAGTGGCCGAAATCCTTTCTGCAATGATGCCCGAAAACATCTTCGCCGCTGCTGCGGCCGGGGCGATGCTGCCAATCGTGCTGTTCGTCTCGCTGTTCGCTCTGGCCGCGACCAAGCTTGGAGCTGTCCCGCGCCAGGCGCTTGCCACACTGTTTGAAGGCATTGCCGGGGCGATGATGGTGATCGTCGGCTGGGTGCTGATGCTCGCCCCGATCGGAGTCTTCGGCCTCGCCATGTCCTTGGGCGCCAGGATGGGCTGCGACGCGGTGGGCGCGCTGGCGCATTACATCCTGATCGTCAGCGCTGCGGGGCTGGTGGTGCTGATCGCCGGCTACGTCCTCGCGCTGACGCTGGGCGGGCAGCGGTTCATGGACTTCGCCCGGGCGATGCTTCCGGTCCATGCGGTGGCGATTTCGACCCAGTCCTCGCTTGCGTGCCTGCCGGCGATGCTGGTGGCAACGCGCAAGATCGGCGTGCGCGAAGCGACCGCCGATTTCGTCTTGCCGTTGGCGGTGGCGATTTTCCGTGGGACCAGCCCGGCGATGAATCTGGGCGTTGCGATTTACGCTGCGCACCTGACCGGCACACCGCTTTCCCCGGTCGCACTGGCCGCAGGGGTGCTGGTCGCCTTCCTCGTTTCGCTGAGCTCGGTCTCGCTGCCGGGCACGATCAGCTTCGTCGTTTCGGTCGGGCCGATCGCGATGGCGATGGGGGTGCCGGTCGCGCCGCTCGGGCTGCTGGTCGCGGTCGAGATTCTGCCCGACCTGATGCGCACGCTCGGCAATGTGACGATGGATGTGGCGGTGACCACGGCGGTGGACAAGGGCAGCGAGGGGGCGGGCGGGCCGGGCGCCGCAGCGCTTCCCTAAAGCGCCTTCTCATACATCGAATATTCGCGGTTGAGGTGGCTGACGATCGCATCGGCGATGGCGACCATGCCCTGGTTGTCCTCCAGAATCCAGCCGATCTCGCCGCGCACGAAACCGTAATGTTCGACGGCAGTGCGGCGGATTTGCTCGATCATCATGAAGGCCAGCTGGCTGGCGAGCCGCGATGATTGATGCTCTTTCAGCACCCCCATCAGGGGCACCCGGATCGTCCGGCCGCGCGGTTTGCGCAGCCACCACAGCAGCCGCGCCCAGCCGAACGGCAGCAGCTTGCCGCGCACTTTGAGGATCACCTCGTTGAGATCGGGCAGGGTCACCATGAAGGCCACCGGCCGCCCATCGTACTCGGCGATCAGGATCAGGTCTTCGCGCACCAGCGGTTTCAGTTTCTTGCCGACATAGGCGATTTCGGTGTCGGTAAACGGGACGAAGCCCCAGTTGTTCGACCAGGCATCGTTGAGAATATCGATGATGATCCGGGCGTCGCGGTCAAAATGCTTGAGCTCGACCTGGCGGATGCGGATCCGCGCGTTGCGTTCGCCCGATTGGACGATGCGCTGGATCAGCGGCGGGAATGCCTCGGTCATATCAACCTCGTAGGTCACCAGCAGCTTGGCGAGCGCGTAACCGTCGCGCTCGATCCAGCCCTGATACTCGGTATTGTCGTGGCCCATCATCACCGTGGCGGGATGATCGTGGCCCTTGGTCAGCAGGCCCGGTTCTTCCCACACCGACAAGCTGATCGGGGCGAGCACGCGGGTCATCCCCTGGCCGCGCAGCCAGTCTTCTGCCGCGCCGATCATCGCGCGGGTGGTCGCCTCATCCTCGGCTTCGAGCAAGCCCCAGTTGCCAGTGCCCGGGCCCATCCCCTGTGCGGCCGGCTGAGTCAGTGCAAGGTGATCGATGTGGGCAGAAATGCGCCCGACCACCTCGCCCCCGCGCCGCGCGAGGAATAGCTGCATCGTGGCATGTTCGTGGAAGGGGTTCTTGCCCGGGGTGAGCAGCTCGACCACTTCGCCGCGCAGCGGCGGAACCCAGTTGGGGTCTGAACGGTTAAGCCGATAAGCCAGATCAACAAATGCATTGAAGTCGGCCTTGTTGTCGACCTTCGCCACCATTAACTGCGGTTTTGCCACGATGCTGCCTTTGTTTGCCTGCAGGGGGCAGTGCATATGGACCCCGCAGCTTGTCAAGCCGGGGCAATCTGGATCTGAATGATGAGCATGCAGGAAAAGATCAAGCCAGCCTCGGCCGCGTCGGTGCCCGATGACATGGCGATGCTGCGCGCGGCGGTGGAGCTGACCCGCGATATTTCGGCCGCGCGGGGGAGCATCTACTGGCCCGACATGCTGCTGTCGGCGGCGATCGGCTATGCCGCGATGGCGGGCGCAATCCTCACCCCTGAGTGGCCAATAGCGCTGGGCTTTGCCGCACTGGCCGTGCTCGCGCTGTACCGGGCGCTGCTGTTCATCCACGAGCTCACGCATATCCACCGCACCGCGCTGCCGGGCTTTCGCACCGTGTGGAATCTGCTGGTCGGTATCCCGATGCTCACGCCAAGCTTCATGTACGAGAACGTCCATACGCTGCACCACGCGCGCACCCGCTATGGCACGGCGGAGGACCCGGAATACCTGCCGCTCGCGCTGATGAAGCCGTGGTCGCTCCCCGCGTTTATCCTGATCGCCGCCTTGCTGCCGATCGGGCTGCTGATCCGTTCGGCGGTGCTGGTGCCGCTGGGCGCGGTGGTCCCGCGCTTGCGCAAGCTGGTGTGGGAACGCGCCTCGTCGCTCTCGATCAACCCCGATTTCCGCCGCCGTCCGCCCGTGGGCGATTTTGCGCGGATGGTGCACTGGCAGGAGTTTGGGACTTTCGTGTGGTCGTGGACGCTCATCGCCAGCACGCAGGCGCTCGGCTGGCGGCCCTTGCTGATCGCGCTGGCGGTGGTTGCAGCGACCGCGGTGTTCAACCAGATCCGCACCCTGGTGGCGCACCTGTGGCAGAACGAGGGCGAGCCGATGACGGTTACCGCGCAGTACCTCGATTCGGTCAATGTCCCCCCGCCGGGGCTGTGGGCCGAGCTGTGGGCCCCGGTCGGGCTGCGCTATCACGCGCTGCACCACTTGCTGCCCTCGATGCCTTATCACTCGCTCGCCGAAGCGCACCGCCGGCTGGCGGACAAGCTGGGCACGGGTTCAACCTATGCGCAGGCGAACTACCCGGGATTGTTCCCGCTGGTCGCCCGGATCGCGCGCAGCACGATGCTGCGCGGGCGCTGAGCCCTATTCTTCGGTTCTGACCAGCACGGTCTCGCCGATCAGCAGGAACAGCAGGAACGGTGCCCAGGCGGCGATCAGCGGGGAATAGCCGCCGAAGTTGCCCATCGCCAGCGCGGCGTTGTCGACCACGAAATAGGTAAAGCCCAGCGCCATGCCGGCCACCGCGCGGATCAGCAGCGTGCCCGAGCGCGCGAGGCCGAAGGCGGCGACCGAACCGAGCAGCGGCATCAGCATTGCCGAGAGCGGGCCGGACAGCTTGTGCCACCACTTGGCCTCAAGCTCGCTGGTCCGTCGGCCCGAAGCCTTGACCGCCTGGATCGAGCGCGCGAGCTTGAAGACGTTCTGGCCGTCTGGATCGACCTTGGTAATCGCCATCTGCGCCGGGGTCACCCCGGGGGAAACGACCTGGCTGGGCTGGGCGAGCTGCGCGGTGGTCGCGACATCGAACCGCGTCGGGCTCTCAAGCCGCCAGCCCGGCGCCGCATAGGTCGCCCGCGGGCTGCGCAGCTGCTGCACAATCATGCCGGCGGCGTCGCGCTGGTACCAGGTGACCCCGGTCATGACGATGTCCTTGCCGCTGCCCGTCACTGCCGCGGCGGCCAGGATGTTGTTGCCGTCGGGCACGTAGACGTTGCTGCGCACCCCGCTGTCAGGGGGAACCGGGTGGTACTTGTTGGCGTTCCATTGCTTGAGTTCGCCCGTTGCGGGCGCGACCACGGTCTCGTTGAAGACCAGGCTGACCAGCGATACCGCAGCCGCGGTGAGCAGCATCGGCGCGAGGATCTGGTGCGCGGAAAGCCCGCCCGCGCGCATCGCGATGATCTCGCTGTTCTGGTTGAGCGGGGCCAGGGTGAACAGCGTCGCCAACAGCACCGCATAGGGCAGGAACCGCGCAATCAGGGCCGGCACATTGAGCGAGACATACCGCAAAAGCTCGGCCTGCCCGTTACCGGGCACTGCCAGGATATCGCCGCTTTCGGACAAGAGTTGGAGCGATTGCAGGACCAGCACCAGCATCACCAGCACGGCCAGGATCCGCACCACGAACAGCCGCGCGAGGTAAAGGGTCAACGTGCGCGAAGGAAACATGCCGGACAGCATCACGTGGCCTCCGCCGGGCTGGTGCCGCTGCTGCGGTTCCACAGCCCCCGCAGCCGCTTGGCGAGATTGGCCGACACCTTCTCGAGCGCGCCGATCGCCTGCCCGCCGGGGACATAGGCCACCCGCCAGTACATCCACATGATCAGCGCGGAGAACAGCGCGAAGGGCACCCACAGGATGAGTTCGGGCGGGAAACGCCCCTGCGCCGCAGCGGCTTGCCCGTATTCGTTGATCTTGTGATAGGCGACCACCATCAGGATCGAGAGGAACACACCGAGCGACGAGGTCGAGCGCTTGGGCGGCACCGCCAGCGCCACCGCGAGCAAGGGCAAGAGCAGCATCATCACCACCTCGACCAGCCGGAAATTGAGGCTCGCCCGGGTTTCGTTCTTGAGCTGCTTGGTCGCGGTATTGCTCCAGCCGATCTTCAGCAGTTCGGGCAGGATATATTCGCGTTCCTTGCCGCCGCGCTGGCGGAAGCGTTCGATCGCGGGCAGGTCGATCGGCAGGTCGTGGCGCGAGAAGCTGAGCACACGTGGGCTCATGCCGGGCTCATCCTGGATGATCTGGCCTTGGGTGAGGCGCAGGATGATCGTGTCGGGGCTGTCCTTCAGCGCGAGGAACATGCCCTCGCGCGCCGAAATCGTCGCGACCTGGCCCTTGGGCGAGGAAAACCGGGCGAAAATGCCGGTCAGTTTGTGGCCGTTGTCGTCGGACTGTTCGATCCGCAGCGCCACCTTGTCCTGCAGCGTGGTGAACTCGCCCACCTTGATCGAGGCGCCGAGCGCGCCCGAGCGCAGCTCGAAGTCGAGCTGTTCGTAGTAATAGCGGGCCAGCGGCTGCAGGTACCCCACGATCGCCAGGTTGAGCGCGGCGAGCACAATGGTGATCGCATAGGGGACCCGGAGCAGCCGGGTATAGCTCAGCCCCACCGCGCGCATCACGTCGAGCTCGCTGCTTGTCGCCAGCTTGCGGAAGGCAAACAGGATGCCCAGCATCAGACCCAGCGGGATCGCGAGGCCAGCATACTCGGGCAGCAGGTTAGCCAGCATCTTGAACACGATCGAGATCGGTCCGCCTTCGTTGCCGACGAACTCGAACAGCTTGAGCATCTTGTCGAGCATCATCAGCGATGCGGCGATCACGAACACCGCCAGCATGGGCATCAGCACCAGCCGGAAGATGTAGCGGTCAATGGCGGGAATGAATTTCAAACTTGGCCTTGCAAACGGGGGCTACGCGCTGGGACGGCGGATGAGTGCCATAACCGCCTGTTCGGCAGGGTGAAAGCGGCATTTGGCCCAGCCCGTCACAACCAGCGCAACTTTCGCCGCGGCGAGGCGTTGATATGGCATGTCTGGCACGCCCCTTCGTACGGTCGTTGGAACTCTCGGGTGCATCGCCGCGCTATCGGTGCTGGGCGGTTGCGCCGGCCAGAAGGGTCAACCTCAGGCAGCGGCGTCGCCGCATCTTGCCCTTGCCGGAGCGAGCTTTGCGGCGGATGGCACGGCGAGTATCAAGACGGTTCCGGCCACGCCGTACCCCGCCGAGCCGCCGCCCGCGCCGGGCAAGGTGGAATCGCTGGTCGAGCGGTTCGCCCGCGAAAACGGCCTGACCCTCGCTCAGGCCGAGGCCCGGATCAATGGCGATGCAGGTTTCCGCGCCGACACGGAGCGGCTGGGCGAAGTCCTGCGGCGCGAGCAATCGGCCAATTTCCTCGGTTTCAGGGTGGTGCGCGATCCGGCGGTGGCGGTTGAAGTGTCGTTTTCGCACGATGCCGCGAAAACCCTCGCGCGCTATACCAAAGACCCCCGCTTCCGGCCGGTCAGCGCGAGCAGAACACCGGCGCAGATGGAAGCCTTGTCAAACCTGTGGCTAGGCAGGTTGCAGCAAGCCGGGGTAAACTCGACTATGGGGCGCAACGATCTGGACGGGCGGCTCGACATTGATCTTGGCATCAGCGCCGAAGAGTGGCGCGGCGTGGCGCGCGCGCATGGGTGGACCTGGGACAATGAAGTCCGGTTCACCTATGCCGCGCCGGCCCCGCCCGCGCTGCGCGAGCCGGGTCTGGCCGCAGCGATCCGGGTCTTCCCGCGCGCGGCCAGTGCGGCGACGATCGTGCTCACCTCGGCTACCTACGGCCGGGTGGTGCTCGATCACGGCTGTTTCCGCCTCGCTGCGGATCGCGGCCTCGGCAGTCTGGTGCTGTTCGACCGCAGCGCCACGCTCGGCCGCGATGCGGAAGGCTATCTGACGATCTTCGAAGGCGCCAAGCCTGCATCGCGGATCGGCGAACGGGCAATCTGGGGCGGCTATCCGGGTGCCGACGAAGGCAATCCAGACGTCAAGGCCTTGCGCCGGGCCTGCGGGAGCGGACCGATCGCCAGCGTGGGGGTGCCGGTCAGCGAGCGCACTTTCGCGCTGCCGTATCCGGAATGGGTCGCGAATTATGCGCGGGCCAAGCAAGTGACCTACCGCCAGGCCTGGACCACGATCCTTGCTTGCATGAAGCGGCGCGAGGCCGATGGCGCGCACGGACTTGAGCTGCGCGAAGGGTGTTACACCCAGTTCAATTGATGGTGCTGGGTGCGCTATTTGCCTCCGCGAATAGCTTGGTGCCAGGAAAACCCGCATGGGTTTTCCACACCAGTCAAACTACGCTTTTTCCAGCGTGCATTGCAGCGGGTGGCTGTTCTGGCGGGCGAAATCCATCACCTGGTTGACCTTGGTTTCGGCCACTTCGTAAGTGAACACGCCGCAGACGCCGACGCCCTTCTGGTGGACGTGCAGCATCACCCGGGTCGCCGCTTCGAGGTCCATCTGGAAAAACCGCTTCAAGACCATCACCACGAATTCCATCGGGGTGTAATCGTCGTTGAGCAGCAGCACCTTGAACTGGCTGGGTTTCTTGGGCTTGGTCCGGGTCTTGGTGGCGACCCCGACCTGGTCCGCCCCGTCCACACCGCCGTCCTTGCGCTCATCGTCAGAGGCGCGCGTCAGGGGCAGGAAAGGATCGTTCAAAGTCAACATGGCACCAGAATATCGTATCGCGCGGCCACGGAACAAGGCCTTGCGCCCCGTCCTGCCGCAAACAGTTTAGCAAAAACGAAATGGGCCGGACAGCCCGAAAGCTGTCCAGCCCAATTCAAGGTCGCGGCCCGGCGGGGAGAGGGAGAGTGCCGGGTCCGCGAGGAGCAGTCGCCGATTAGGCGGCCTGCTTGACCTTTTCGACAGCCAGGCTGACGCGGGTCGAGATCGGCGCGAACGCGTCACCGGCCAGCTTGACCATGGCTTCCGAGCTCTTCGAAGTCGCGGCAACCGCGGCGTCGAAGTTGCGGCGCATGATTTCGCCCTGCAGCTTGAAGAAGTCAGCCGGGGTCTTGACCGCGGCAACTTCCTTGACGTCGGCGGTCACGGTTTCGACCACGCCCTTGGCATCAGCGACATAGGCCTTGCCCATGTCCTGCAGGCCAGCGGCGAGGATCTTGCCCGATTCGACCACGGCGTCGAAGTTGCCCTTGGTGAATTCGGTGTATTCGGTCGCATAGGCCGAGGTCTTTTCGAACGCGGCCTTGGCACGGTCCTGGGCGTCGGTCATCGCGGTCTTCACCTTGGCGGTGAAATCTTCGGTGGTGGTCTTGGTCTTGGTCATGATGGTATCCTTGAGCTTGGTGATCTGGGTAACCTTGACCGGAGCCTTGGCGGCCGCCGGCTTGATGATTTTCTTCGTGGCAGGCTTGGCAGCCGCCTTCTTTACGGAAGCAGTTTTGGCTGCGACCTTCTTGGCCTTGGCAGCGACCGGCTTCGGCGCGGCGACCTTGGCGGCAGCGACCGGAGCGGCCTTGACTTGAGTCTTCGGAGCTTCAGCCTTCGGTGCGACTTCGGCAGCAGCAGCGGCGTAAGCCTTCTCGGCCGCGGCTTCGGCCTTGGCGAGATCGATCTTGGCTTCGGTCCCGTTGGCGGGGGTGGTGGCCATTGTCATAATCCTTCGCATCGCATGGCGGCGCCGACCATCGGCACGCCTATGTTGCAATGCACAAAATAGTTATTGCGAGTGCGAAGTCAAGAGTTTTTGTGCAGTGCAGCATAAAACATGGTTTATGCTTTCAGACAAAGGACTTACCGCGCCTTGACGTAGCTCCCGGGTGCCTCTTCGAGCACCGTATCGCCCGCGCTTCCGGGTATGCGTTTGCCCGTTACAGCCACTTTGGCGCCGTCCTGCTGCGCGATCCATTCAATCCAGTGCGGCCACCAGCTCCCCGGCGTCTCGCTCGCCCCGGCGACGAATTCAGCGAAACTTTCGGCTGCGTCCGGATTGGTCCAGTACTGGTATTTACCCGAACTCGGCGGGTTGACCACCCCGGCGATGTGGCCCGAACCGGCGAGCACGAAGGTCTTGGGGCCGCGCAGGTGATGCATCATCCGCCAGACGCTTTCGGCGGGGGCAATGTGATCCTCGCGGCCGGCCTGGATATAGGCCGGGGTTTCGATCCGGGTCAGGTCGATCGGCGTACCGTCGGCACTAAGCAAATCGGGCACCACCAGCTTGTTGTCGCGGTAGAGGTCCTTGAGGTACGACATGTGCCACTTGGCCGGCAAGTTGGTGACGTCGCCATTCCAGTGGAGCAGGTCGAAGGCCGGATAGTCGTCGCCCAAGAGGTAGTTGTTGACCACGTAGTTCCAGATGAGGTCGGTGCCGCGCAGCAGGTTGAAGGTCGCGGCCATGACCCGCCCGTCGAGATAGCCGGTCTGCGCCGAAAGCTTTTCGAGCGCGGCCAGCTGCTGGTCGTCGATGAACACTTTCAATTCGCCGCCCAGTTCGAAATCGACCTGCGCGGTGAAGAAGGTCGCGCTCTTCACCTTGGCGGCCTCACCGCGCCGGGCCAGAATCGCCAGCGCCGCCGCCAGCGTGGTGCCGGCCACGCAATAGCCGATCGTATGCACCGCTTCGACTCCGAGCCGCGCCCGGATCGTATCAAGCGCATCGATCTCGGCGCGGATGTAATCGTCCCATTCTAGTCCGGCCATGCTCGCATCGGCTGATTTCCACGAGACCACGAAGGTGCTGAGGCCCTGGTCGACCGCCCAGCGGATAAAGCTTTTCTGCGGGGACAGGTCGAGAATGTAGAACCGGTTGATCCACGGCGGGAAGATCACCAGCGGGGTCTCGAACACCTCCTCGGTGGTCGGCGCATAGTGGATCAGCTGGTACAGCGGGGTTTCATGCACCACCTTGCCCGGCGCAGTGGCGATGTTCTCGCCCACCCTGAAAGCCGCGGGGTCGACGTGAGTCAACTGCCCGCGCTTGAGGTCGCCCAGCAGGTGCTGCATGCCCTTGGTCAGGCTTTCACCTTTGGTCGCCAGGGCGCGTTCCATCACCAGCGGGTTGGTCAGCGCGAAGTTCGCGGGGCTCAGCATCTCGACCAGGGTGCGCGCGGCAAAGCGCAATTGCTCGGCGCGGGCCTGGTCGGTCGCCGGAGCAGCCTCGGCCATGGCCATGACCTGTTCGGCAAGCATCAGATAGGTCTGGTGCACCACTGCGTAAAACGGCTGTTCGCGCCACTTGGGGTCCTTGAAGCGGCGGTCGGAACGGGGCAGTGCGGGGGCCTCGGCGGCAGTACCCGCTGCCTTGGGGCCGATGCCGTACTGGCCGAGAACGCTCTGCCACAGCGTCAGACTGTCATCCCACAGCTTCTTCTGCACCTCGGGCCGGGCCAGCGGCAGCGCACCGATCCAGCGCTGGAGCATTTCGGCAAAGCCGCCCGGTTGGGTGAGCATCGCCGGAAGCTGCGCTCCGGCAGCGGAAATCTGTCCCTGCTGGAATTCGAGCCACTGCGCCTGCATCTTCTGCGCCGCCGCAGCCCAGGCCGCGAAATCGTCTGCCGCAGGCGGGGTGAGCGGCGCGGTCGCGCCCGGCATGAACTGGGTGAACAGCTTCTGCGGCGCGGCGATCATTTCGGCGAACACATCGGCAGGGCTCGTGTCGCCGGTCAGGTTCTCGCCGCTGTGATCAGTCATCGCAAACTCCATCGCGTAGGCAAGCTACCAGCGCGTTACAAACCCATCCGCTCCTCACCCCCAGCGTTGGCAGCTATCGCCGCGCAGTGCAACGCGCATAGGTATTAGCGTGCGAGGCAACGCGCAGTGCCAATCCGCTTATACTCGCCGTGGAACTTGGGCATGTTTTCGCTGCGGTCTCCGAAGTCATAGCCATCGCCGACATAGAGATCGATCTCGCGCCCGCCCGGCCAGTCCTTGGCGTCGAGCTCCCAAGTGTTGATCTGGATATTCTTGGTCTGGGTGCCCCATTTGGCATGGCCGTGCAGCGCAAAGTTTCCGCCGGCATGCTTCATCAGGAAGCGGAACAGGACCGGGCCGCACTGGCCCTTCGCGCCGACGCTGACCCCGCAGAAATCCTTGCCGCACTGCGCGATGTCGATCGTGCGGTACATCTGCCCCTTGGCGGTGAACACCGGCTTGTCCTCGTTCACCGTCCAGCGCCCGTAATAGGGGCTGGTTCCAGCGGCAAACGCCGGAACCGCGGCAAACAGGCCAATCGACAGCGCGGCGACGGAATGGAATAAGGCCTTCATGTCACTCTCCCCCACAGGATCGGTTCACGCGTCCAGCCCGCTACGCCGGGTACTGCGCGGCGCGATCCTAGCAGCACTGGCGCTGTTTGTAATCCGCACTGCGGTGCTCGCGCTCACTTCGCCATGGCAGGTTGACGATTTCCCCGAGGCTCTGGCGGTCAAGGTCGAGCTACTGCCGTGGATCTTCCCGCTGCACATGATCACGGGGGGGCTCGTGCTGCTGCTGATCCCGGCGACCCTGCTGGCGCGCAAACGCCCGCGCTGGCACCGTCCGCTGGGGCGGATCACCGCCATGGTGGTGCTCACCGCCGGGCTGACCGCCTTTCCAGTCGCGCTGATTGCGCCGGTTACCCCGGTGTCGGCCTGGGGCTTCGCCGCGCAGGGCGCAGCCTGGCTCGTGCTGCTCGGCATCGGGCTGCGCAATATCAGGCTGCGGCGCTTGGCTGCTCATCGCGCCGCGATGCTGCTGATGGCTGCGACCACCACTGGCGCGGTGTTCTTCCGGATCTACCTCGCGCTGTGGGCGATCTTCGGCGACATGCGCCATTACGAGATGTTCTACGCTCTCGACGCATGGATTGCGTGGACATTCCCGCTGATCGGCATGGCGATTTTTCTCAAACGCACTGGCGCGAGCCCGCTCGATCACCGATAAGCGCATGGCGCGGCATTTTCGCGCAAGCAATGGAAAGGTCCAATGTCCGAGGAATTCTACCGCATCAAGCGACTGCCGCCCTATGTCATCGCCGAAGTCAACGGCATGCGGGCAGCGGCGCGCGCCGCCGGTAGGGACATCATCGATCTTGGCATGGGCAACCCCGACCTGCCCCCGCCCGCGCACGTAATCGACAAGCTGTGCGAGGTTGCGCGCAAGGCCGATGCGCACGGCTATTCGGCCAGTTCGGGTATTCCCGGCATCCGCAAGGCGCAGGCCAATTACTACGCGCGCCGCTTCGGGGTTGAGGTCGATCCCGAGAGCGAAGTGGTCATGACCATGGGCTCGAAGGAAGGGCTCGCCAGCCTCGCCACCGCGATCACCGCGCCCGGCGACGTGGTGCTGGCGCCCAACCCGAGCTATCCGATCCACACCTTCGGCTTCATCATCGCGGGCGCGACGATCCGCTCGGTGCCGACCGCGCCGGACGAAAATTACTGGCGCGCACTCGACCGGGCGATGGCCTTCACCGTGCCGCGCCCGTCGATCCTGATCGTCAACTATCCCTCGAACCCCACTGCCGAGACGGTCGACCTCGCCTTTTACGAACGGCTGGTCGCCTGGGCTAAGGAGAACGGGGTTTGGATCATTTCGGACCTCGCCTATTCGGAACTCTATTACGACGGAAACCCGACCGTCTCGATCTTGCAGGTGCCGGGTGCGAAGGACGTTGCGATCGAATTCACCTCGATGTCGAAAACCTTCTCGATGGCCGGCTGGCGGGTCGGTTTCGCGGTGGGCAATGCGCGGCTGATGGCGGCATTGAAGCGGGTCAAAAGCTACCTCGATTATGGGGCCTTCACCCCGATCCAGGCTGCCGCTTGCGCTGCGCTCAACGGCCCGCAGGACATCGTCGAGGCGAACCGGGTGCTCTACCAGAAGCGCCGCGACGTGCTGGTCGAAAGCTTCGCCCGCGCCGGGTGGGACATCCCCAGCCCCAAGGCTTCGATGTTCGCCTGGGCGCCGCTGCCGCCGGCGCTGAAAGAAATGGGCAGCCTCGAATTTTCCAAGCAGCTGCTCACCCATGCCGAAGTCGCGGTCGCGCCCGGAGTCGGCTACGGCGAGGAAGGCGAGGGCTATGTCCGCATCGCGCTGGTCGAGAACGAACAAAGGTTGCGCCAGGCCGCACGTAACGTGCGGCGCTATTTGCAGTCGATGGGGGTCAACAGCTCGGCCGCCTGAAGGGGCGGCTTTCCCTCTGCTTTCCGCAGCGCTTCTCTTGCGTACCGCGCGGGAATTGTGCAGCCATAGCCAGTGGGGGTATGGCGAGGCAACTGCCGTACGCCATGGTCACACACCCATTCCACGCGCCCTGTGAGGTTGCCTTGCGGTTGTTTCGCTGGTTATCGGTCGGTCCGATCCCGACGGCTTACGACCTGCGCCGTTTGGGCTGGCAATTGCTTGTCGATGAACGATCTTCCGGTCCCGATGTGGCCCATGCCCAGCTTGGCCGGCTTTACGACATACCGATGCCGCAGTGGCTCAGCCTGGCCGGTGCCAACCTCGCCCAGCGCAAATGGATGATGATGATCGACGTGCCCGAATCGCAGGACCGGGCGCGGCTGCTGCGGCTCGGATTCGGGGATGCGCTGGGCTACGGCTCCTCGCTCGACGAGCTCGAATCTCGTGTCATGCGCCTTGCCCAACATGCCGAGTCGCTGCCGCGCTATCGTCCGCACGGTGCGGTGAAGCTTGATCTTCTCGCCCGCGATGCCTTCGTCGCCGGCCGGGCTGTCGGCCTCCATCCGCGCGAGTTCGCGCTGCTCTGGCGTTTGGCCGAGGAACCGGGGGAGGCGGTTTCCACTGTTGAGCTCTTGTATGATGTCTGGCGCCTGTCGTTCCGGCCAGAGACCAACAGCCTGGCGGTGCATTTGAGCCGCCTGCGCGCCAAGCTGCGCACCGCCGGGGTCGACGGATTGGTCGAGACGCTGCCCGGCGGGAGTTACCGCCTGAGCGGCCTCGACCGCTCTGCCGGCACCGAATTCGCACTGGACGATTACACCCGATTGCGCGAGGAGCCGTTCCCAGCACTGGCCGGAATGCAGGATCACACAGCATGGACTTGACCGTTACCCCGCAGGATCGCGTAGCCATCACCATCGACGAACAGGGCGTGGCGCATGTCCGCCTCGTCCGCGCCGACAAGATGAACGCCCTGGATCCGGACATGTTTGCCGCGCTGCTCAATGCCGGGCACCAGCTCCACCAGGCCAGGGGGCTGCGTGCGGTGGTGCTTTCGGGTGAAGGACGCAGCTTCTGCGCCGGGCTCGACATGGGCAGCATGGCCAACACCGCGCGGCACGATCGCGAACCACTGACGACCCGCACTCACGGCAACGCCAACCAGCCGCAGCAGGTCGCGATGCAGTGGCGCAAGCTCCCGGTCCCGGTCATCGCGGCGGTGCACGGGGTGTGCTTCGGCGGCGGGCTTCAGGTGGCTTGCGGGGCCGATGTGCGCGTCGTTGCCCCCGATGCCCGGATGGCAGTGATGGAACTGAAATGGGGCCTGGTGCCCGATATGGCCGGTTACGCGCTGTGGCGCGGCACGGTGCGCGATGACGTGCTGCGCGAGCTGACCTACACCAACCGTGAGTTCACCGGTGAGCAGGCGGGCGAATACGGCTTTGCGACGATCGTCGATGCCAACCCGCTGGCCCGCGCCCAGGCGATCGCCGCCGACATCGCCAATCGCCACCCCCAGGCCCAGCGCGCCGCCAAGCGGCTGTTTGGTCAATACCTCCACGCCTCGGTCGACGAGATCCTGATGGCTGAGAGCATCGAGCAGCAGGCCTTGATCGGCAGCAAGAACCAGATCGAGGCGGTGATGAGCCAGATGGAAAAGCGTAAGGGCCAGTTCGTCGATCCGTGAGCTGGCCAGATTGTCACCGCCTCGATGCGACCCCGCTTCTGCCGTTCGGATGGCTGGAACCGGTCGCGCAACTTGCTGCCGGGCCGGACTTGACTGGCTTGATCGCCGAACCGGACTGGCATTTCGCGGTGGTGACCGGCAACGTTGTTACCCGGCGCCTCGATTGGCTGTGGCGACTTTATCACGGCGCGTTCCGCGACTTTGCCGGCAAAGCATTTGGGCGGCCGCTTTACCCGTCCAACCGCCGCGATGCGACCATCACGCTAAACGTGTTGGCTGGAACGGGGGCGACCAATGTCTGGCATCGCGACGCCAATTCCGTGACGGGCGTGTTGTTCGTCACCGGACATACTGCGGAAGATGGCGGTGCCTTGGAGTTCCGCGACGAGACGCATCGTACCGCCGAAGTTCTGCCGTTGCCCGGCCTGTTCGTCTGCTTTCCCGGCACTGCTGAACATCGCGTCGCGCCGTTGCAAGGTCCGCTCACCCGGCTGGCTTTCGCCATGACCTTTTACGCCAGCCCCGAGGACCAGCCTTTTGCCAGTCAGGGCGAAAGGTATGAGCGGCCCGATTGACTAACCGCCTTCAATTCAATAATTCAACGATTATTGAATTGAAGGTTGAAGCAATGTCCCCCGATGAAACCGTCCGCGCGCTGGGCGCCTTGGCGCAAGGGCATCGCCTCGCCGCGTTCCGCTTGTTGGTCCAGGCGGGGCGTGAAGGGCTGGCGGCGGGAGCACTGGCGCAGGCGGTGGGGATAACGCCCAGCTCGCTCAGCTTTCATCTCGCCCAGCTCGGCCACGCCGGATTGATCGAGCAGCGCCGCGCGGGCCGTTCGCTGATCTATTCCGCGAACTTTGCCGCGATGAACGAGGTGCTCGCCTACCTCACCGATAATTGCTGTGCAGGTGCCGAATGCGGTGCGCCGGCGCCGGCCGACTGCGGCTGAAATGGTCGTGGCGTCCACAGTGTTGGCGCTCGATCTCGAACACATGGACCGCGTCTCGGCGCATGCGTCCATCGCCGCTATCGGGACAATGGAAGGAGTAGGATGAGGAAGCAACTTGTCGCCGAGGCGCTCGGCAGCTTCCTGCTTTTCGCCACCGTGATCGGCTCGGGGATCATGGCTGAGCGACTGTCGGGCGGGAATGACGCGGTGGCCTTACTTGGCAATACCGCTGCGACTGCGGCGATGCTTTACGTTCTGATCGCGATGCTCGGGCCGCCATCGGGCGCGCATTTCAATCCGGCGGTGAGCCTGGTGATGCGACTGCGCGGTGAACTGACCACGGCGCAGCTGCTGGGCTATGTGGCGGTGCAGATCGTGGTCGGGATCCTTGGTGCCTGGGCGGCGCATGCGATGTTCGACCTGCCGATCATCCAGTTTTCGCAGCACGTGCGCAGCGGGCCGGGGCAGTGGCTGAGCGAGTTCATCGCGACCTTCGGGCTGGTGCTGACGATCCTGCTGACGATCCGCCACCGCCCCGAAAGCGTCCCCGCCAGCGTCGCGCTGTACATTGCCGCCGCCTATTGGTTCACCTCTTCGACCAGCTTCGCCAACCCCGCGATTACGCTGGCGCGCAGCCTCAGCGACACCTTCGCGGGTATTGCGCCCAGCTCGGTGCCGGGATTTATCGTCGCGCAGTTTGCCGGGGCTTTGGCGGCGCACTTCGCGGCGCGGACCTTGTTCGACTAGCCGAGCCGCTCCACCGCCGCCCCGGGCGATCGGTTCTTGCGCCGCGCTTGGCAAGCACCGGCAGAGTGGCTACCCCGCACGACGATGAAAGCACTGCGCGACCCCGATCGACTGCTCAGCGATGGGCTCGCTGCCATCCGCGGCCAGTTCAAGGTTCCCGGCACCTTTCCGGCCGAGGTCGACGCTGCGGCCAAGACCGCCGCGGAGCGCGCGCCGGGCGAACACAAGGACCGCACCGCCGAGGCCTTCGTCACGCTCGACCCGGCCAGTTCGACCGACCTCGACCAGGCCTTCACGATCGAGACGGCAGGCAGCGACCTGCTGCTCCACTATGCGATCGCCGACGTGGCGTGGTTTGTCGGCGATAGCGATCCGGTCGACACCGAGGCCTGGACCCGCGGCGAAACGCTGTACCTGCCCGATGGCAAGTCCGGGCTTTACCCCCGGGTCCTGTCCGAAGGCGCGGCGAGCCTGCTGCCCGACGGTCCGCGTCCGGCGGTGGTGTTCACCACGCGGGTCGCCCCGGATGGTTCGGTCAAGCTCGAAGGGGCGGAACGCGCGGTGATCCAGAGCCGCGCGAAGCTGGCTTACGAGACCGCGACCGAAGCCCAGCTCCCCGCCGGGTTCGCCGAATTGTCGCGGCGCATCACCACGGCCGAGGCGGCGCGCGGTGCGGCGCGGGTCGATCCGCCCGAACAGGAAGTCGAGGCTGCCGATGGCCACTTCAACCTGGTGTTGCGCCCGCAGAGCCTGTCGGAGCAGCGCAATGCCGCCTTGTCGCTCGCCACCAACCTTGCGGTGGCGGACGCGCTCTATGCCGCCAAGACCGGGCTGTTTCGCGTGATGGCCGGGCCCGATGACCGTGCGGTGGCAAGATTGCGGCACATTGCCGCGGCCTTGGGGCTCGACTGGGCGGTATCGCTCAGCCTGCAGCAATTCGAGAAGACGCTCGATCGGCAAATGCCGCATGCCGCGGCCTTCATGCTGGCGATGCGCCGTGCGGGCAACGGGGCGAGCTATGTGCCCTATCAGGAGGGTGTCAAACCGTGGCACGCGGCGATGGCGGCGACCTATTGCCACATGACCGCGCCGCTGCGGCGGCTGGCGGACCGTTATGTGGTGCGCGCCGCGCTGGCGGTGGCGAATGGCCAGCCGGTTCCCGCGCTGGTGAGCGAGGCTTTCCAGAAGCTCGGCCCGGTGATGGGCAAGGCCGACGCCCGCGCCAGCCAGATCGAACGCGCGGTGATCGATCTGGCCGAAGCCGCCATGCTCAGCGGGCGTGAGGGCGAGACCTTTTCAGCCGTCATCACCGACGTTGACGAGATCGGCGCGCGGATGCAGCTGTGCGACGTACCGGTCCTCGCCCGGGTCGCCGCACACAGCGTAACGCCGGGAGAAAAGATTACCGTCCGGCTGGTCAGCGCTGACCCGGTCAAGCGCCAGATCAGCTTCTCCCGGATTGCCTAACCACCTTGCACCTGCGGCAATGCTCGGCTAGTGGCGCCATCCTGCGCTTCAGCCGCAGCACGAGGCCCGATGGCGGAGTGGTTACGTAGCGGACTGCAAATCCGCGCACGCCGGTTCGATTCCGGCTCGGGCCTCCAACTTTTCAGGGTGCGCTGATCGCATCCGCGTTCATCTAGCAACACCAGCCCGCTCCCCCGGCCCAACTGCCCTCAG
>JANOAD010000256.1:0-7289 GCA_031410955.1 Novosphingobium sp.
CCTCCATCGAATAGACGCTTTCGAAGGCGATCAGCTTGGGCACGTCCGGGTCTTCGGCGGCGAGCAATTCTTCAAGATGTGCGAGGTCGTTATGCCGCCAGACGCGCTTTTCGGCGCCCGAATTGCGGATGCCGGCGATCATGCTGGCGTGGTTGAGTTCGTCGGAAAAGATCACGCAGCCGGGCAGGATCTTGGCCAGCGTCGAGAGCGTCGCGTCGTTCGAGACGTATCCGCTGGTGAACAGCAGCGCGCCGTCCTTGCCGTGGAGATCGGCGAGCTCAGCCTCAAGATCGACGTGGTAATGCGTGTTGCCGCCAATATTGCGGGTCCCGCCCGAACCGGCGCCGACATCGTGCAGCGCCTCTTCCATCGCGGCGATGACCTTGGGGTGCTGACCCATCGCGAGGTAATCGTTCGAACACCACACGGTGATGTCCTTGGGGCCGTTGTGCCCGGCAAAGCAGCGCGCGTTGGGATAACTGCCCTTGTTGCGCAAGATGTCGATGAACACCCGGTAGCGCCCCTCCGAATGGAGCCGGCCAATCGCTGCGTCGAAAATCTGGTCGTAGTTCACCGCTTCACCGCCCTACGGCCGCGTCCTCGTCTCGGGACTCATACAGCCAGTTACGAGCCGCGCTCTACGCGAGGAATGGCAGCATTTCCAGCGGTTTTGCTGCGAATCGTTCGCACTAGTTCGCGCTTGAAAATCCATCCCGCACACCGGTCTGATTGGCCGGGTCGACCAGCCATTCCCAGTCGTGACCCGGAACGATCAAAATTCCCGGTGCCTGCGCCTTCAGCCCGCGAATGGCATTGAGCCAGGCAAAGACCTCGGCGCGGTTATCCGGCACGTAGAAGGTTTCGATGAACCGCGAACGCGCGCGCAGCCCGATCCAGTTTGCCGCGAAGCTGGAGATATCGCCGACAAACAGCACCTCGTGACCATCGGCCAGATGCACGTAGATCAGCTGCGATCCCGGCGTGTGGCTGTCCGGTGCGGGAATTACCACCACACCCGGGGCTACGGCCTGCGGGCCGGTTCCCAGGATCTGCGGCGCCGGTTTGGGCCCGTTCCATTTGAACTTTGCCGCGAGTTGCACCGGGTTGAGCCGCGCTGCGATATCGAGTGCGTCGCCGCCGTGCGCCGCCAAAGCGCCGAGGTGGTCGGGATGTTCGTGAGTCGCCAGGATCAGTCCGGCGCGGTCCATCTCGCTCTCGATTCGGCCCTGCGCTGAGAGGTTGAACTGTTCGGCCTGCATCGCGGTGGCGATTTCGGGAGTGACCCCGCTTTCGATCATCACCGGCTTGCCGCCGCGTACCGGCAGGCGGAAGGCCATGTAGCCAACCAGCCGGCGCTTGAGCCCCGAGCCGGCGACCAGCAGGTCTCCGGGAATGCGGCGATAGGCGGCGCGCTCGACCTCTACCGCATAGGGCGCCTCGCCGGGGATCGAGGCCGCCAGCTGCCGCAGCTGGGCAAGATCGATCCGCTTGGCCGGCAGGGTATCGCCGCTGTTGTCGATCAGGAACCAGTAGAACGGGATGCCGATCACCAGCGCGATCGTGAGCAGAATGATGTTGAGCCGGTGAGTCATGGCTAGAGGACCTCCATCGAGCGCAAGCCGTAGCTGGCCAATGCCGGGGTGAGTTGATCGAGATCCGCTTCGGCGCGGGTGAACAGCGCGAAATCTCCGCGTGAGCGCGCGAACTGCTGCCCCTGGGTGAGGTGCGCGATGCGGCGGGCGATCCCGGCAGCCCCGTCGACGAAAGCAACGCCCGGTCCGAAGCCTGCGGTCAGGTCCTCTGCCAGCAGCGGAAAGTGCGTGCAGGCGAGTACCACGGTATCGATCTCAGCGCCGCCGGGCTGGTTGCGCAGCCCGGCGACAGCGCGTGTGATGATCGCGGGATCGACTGGCTGCCCGCGCAGCTTGGCCTCGGCGGCGCTGACCAGTTCGGGCGCGGCATGGCGCAGCAGGCGCTTGTCGTGCGCGAACCGGGCCTCGAGCCGATCGACGTAGCCCTGGCGGATCGTCGCCTCGGTGCCAAGCAGGCCGATGGTCCCGCTGCGGGTGCGTTCGGCAGCGGGCTTGATCGCCGGAACCGTGCCGACGATCGGCACCGCCAGCACATCGCGGACCATGCCCAGCGCGATCGTGCTGGCGGTGTTGCAGGCGATGCAGATCAGCCGCGGAGAATAGCGCTCGCTCATCCGGCCGAGCAGGCCGCAGACCCGTGCGGCGACTTCGGCTTCGGCTTTGGGACCATAGGGCAGCCCGCCGTTGTCGGCGGCATAGATCACCGGGGCATCGGGCAGCGCCTTGCGCACCTCGGCCAGCACCGACAGCCCGCCGACGCCCGAATCGAACAGCAAGATCGGACTCGAAGATTCAACCATTCCAGACCAACACCGTTCACCCTGAGCTTGCCCACGGGCTGTTCTTGTTTCTACAAGCGTGGCGTAACGGAAAATGCAGGCCTCGGGCAAGTTCAGGCCAGACGGATTGGGGGTAAGTAGTGGAATCGCTTTATGCGCTGGGGCTGGGCTACTTGCTGGGCTCGATCCCGTTCGGCCTGATCCTGACCCGGATGTTCGGTGCGGGCGACCTGCGCAGCATCGGTTCGGGCAGCATCGGGGCGACCAACGTGCTGCGCACCGGACGCAAGGGGCTGGCTGCGGCGACCCTGGCGCTGGATGCGCTCAAGGGTGCACTGGCCGTTTATCTGGCGGCGCAATGGTGGCCGCTCGCCGCGCCCCTGGCCGCATTCGGAGCGATCGTCGGACACTGTTTCCCGGTCTGGCTCGGCTTCAAGGGCGGCAAGGGCGTGGCGACCGCGCTCGGGGTCCTGCTGGCGCTGTCATGGCAGCTGGCGCTGGTCTGCATTGCGGTGTGGCTGATGGCGTTTCTTGCCTCCCGCATCTCATCGGTGGGCGGGATCAGCGCTGCGATAGCCGCTGCGCCAGCGGCCTGGGCGCTGGGCCGCAGCGAACTTGTGTTGCCGCTGATCGGCGTCGCGCTGGTCATCGTGTGGCGCCACCGCGCCAACATCGCCCGCCTCCGCGCCGGGACCGAACCGCGCGTCGGCCAGAAGGGCTGAGCGGCCATGCTCGAGCAGGACGAAGCCTTTGCCCGGATTCGCCTTTTCCGCTCCCCCAATGTCGGGCCGGTCAGCTACCGGCAGCTGCTGCGCCGGTTCGGCGATGCGCAAGCCGCAATCGCGGCCTTGCCCGATCTGGTGTCGCGCAAGGGCGGATCATATCAGGTAGCAGCTCGGGAGCGGATCTCGGCCGAAATTGCCGCGGCCCGCGGCGCCGGCGCGCGCTATCTGTTTCACGACGATCCGGCCTATCCACCGCTGCTGGCCGCGCTCGACACCGCACCGCCGATCATGATCTACCGGGGCGACCTGGCGCTGGCGGCGCGGCCCAGCGTGGCGATCGTCGGCGCGCGCAACGCCTCCGCCGCCGCGGTCAAGCTGTCGCGGCAGTTCGCGGGTGAACTGGCCGAGGCCGGCTTCGTGGTCGTCTCGGGCCTTGCTCGCGGGATCGATGGCGCAGCGCATCAGGCGGCGTTGGAGGGTGGGACCATTGGGGTGATCGCCAGCGGGATCGACATTGCCTACCCGCCCGAACATGCTGACTTGCAGGAAGCCATAGCCACCAAAGGACTTCTTCTCGCCGAACAGCCCCCCGGGACCGATCCGCTCGCGCGCCATTTCCCGGCGCGCAACCGGATCATTGCGGGGCTGGCCGCTGGCACGCTGGTGGTCGAAGCCGCGCCCAAGTCGGGCTCGCTGATCACCGCGCGGCTGGCGGGAGAAGCCGGGCGCGAGGTCATGGCGGTCCCTGGCTCGCCGCTCGAAGCGCGGGCGCAGGGCTGCAATCAGCTGATCCGCGAAGGCGCGGTGCTGGTGCAGTGTGCGGCGGATGTGATCGAGCTGCTCTCGGGCTTCGACGGCAACCCCCGCTCCACCTTCCGCGAAAGCGCTGCAGACTTCGAAGCGCTGCCCGACGATCTCGATGACAGTCCGCCCGATATCACCGCACTCTTGACGACCGCACCGGTCGCGGTGGATGAATTGATCCGCCAGAGCGGGGCGAGCGGGGCGGCAGTGCAACTTGCGCTGCTCGAACTGGAACTGGGCGGCGGACTGGTGCGCCACGCTGGCGGACGGGTCAGCCGCGCCTGACAGGGAGGGGGACCATGAGCAAGTTTCCGTCACGGATGTTTCGCTGGGCGGCGATCTACGGGGTGATCGTGCTGCTGCCGATGTACGCTTTCACTCCGCTGGGAGCCAAAGGCGCTGAGGTCTTCCTTGGTTTTGTCGGACTCGCTCTCGTATTTCAGGGGATATTCTGGACCATTGGCAGCGATCCGGCGAAGTACCGAGCATTGATCCCCTACGCGGTGGCCGAGAAGATCGTCTTCGCCATCCCTTGCTTGTCGCTTTGGGTAGGCGGATATTCGGTCGATCCGCCGGTGGCATTGTTTGCCTCCATCGACCTAGCGCTCGGATTGGGGTTCTTCATGGCGTGGCGCCAGCAACTCGCTGCTTGACGCGGGGCGCAGCTGCTCCCCACCCTCGCGCGTACGTATACGCGTAAGGATTGCAACACCCGTCATGCAGCTTGTCATCGTAGAATCCCCCGCCAAGGCCAAGACCATCGAGAAATATCTGGGCAAGGACTACCAGGTCCTCGCCTCCTACGGCCATGTGCGCGACCTGCCACCCAAGGATGGCTCGGTCCGCCCCGATGACGCCTTTGCGATGGACTGGGAAGTCTATGGCGACAAGGCGCGGCAGGTGAAGGCGATCACCGATGCGGCCAAACAGGCCGACCGCCTGATCCTCGCCACCGACCCCGACCGCGAGGGCGAGGCGATCTCGTGGCACGTGCGCGAACTGCTGGCGAAGAAGAAGGCCCTGCCCAAGGAGGTTGAACGCGTTACCTTCAACGCGATCACCAAGGAGGTGATCCTTGAGGCGATGAAGCACCCGCGCGAGCTCGACCAGGACCTGATCGACGCCTACCTGGCGCGCCGCGCGCTCGATTACCTGTTCGGTTTCACGCTTTCCCCGGTGCTGTGGCGCAAGCTGCCCGGGGCGAAGAGCGCAGGCCGGGTCCAATCGGTCGCGCTGCGGCTGATCTGCGAGCGCGAGCACGAAATCGAGCTGTTTCGTGCCGACGAGTATTGGTCGGTGCTCGCCAAGCTCGAGCATCTCGGGACCGAATTTCCCGCGCGGCTGGTCAAGTTCGAGGGAGAGAAGCTCGACAAGCTGAGCCTCGGCGACGCGGGTTCTGCCGCACGCGCCAGGGCAGTGGTCGAGGCCGCGACGTTCCGGGTCGAGGAGGTTGAGACCAAGCCCACGCGGCGCAATCCCTATCCGCCGTTCACCACCTCGACCTTGCAGATGGAGGCGTCGCGCAAGCTTGGCTTCTCGGCGAGCCACACGATGCGGGTGGCGCAGGGGCTGTATGAGGCAGGCGCGATCACCTACATGCGCACCGACGGGGTGCAGATGGATTCGAGCGCCATTTCCGCAGCCCGCGTCGCGATTACAGAACGCTACAAGAACGGCCACTACCTCCCTGAAAAGCCGCGTATTTATGAAACCAAGGCGAAAAATGCGCAGGAGGCCCACGAGGCGATCCGTCCGACCGATTTCAGCCGCGACAAGTTGGGCAGCGGGGATGAAGCGCGGCTTTACGAGTTGATCTGGAAGCGCGCGATCGCCAGCCAGATGGCCTCTGCCGTGATCGAACGGACCAGCGTGACCCTGCGTGAAGGCACCGGCCAGCACGAACTCCGCGCCAGTGGTCAGGTGGTCAAATTCCCTGGCTTCCTCGCGGTCTACGACGAAAGCCTCGACCAGAAGAGCGATGCCGAGGACGATGACAGCGCCATGCTGCCGGTGCTCAATGCGGGCGATACCCCGGCCAAGCGCGGGGTCGAGGCAAACCAGCACTTCACCCAGCCGCCGCCGCGCTTTTCCGAAGCGACGCTGGTCAAGCGGCTCGAGGAATTGGGCATCGGCCGTCCTTCGACCTACGCCTCGACCATCCAGGTGCTCAAGGACCGCGATTACGTTCGCACCGAGAAGAATCGCTTTTTCGCTGAGGAGTCCGGCCGACTGCTGACCGCGTTCCTCGAACGCTTCTTCCCGCGTTATGTTGCCTACCAGTTCACCGCTGGGATGGAAGACGAGCTCGACGATGTGTCGGGCGGGCGCGAGGCGTGGAAGGATCTGCTCGCCAAATTCTGGAAGGACTTCAAGCCGAAGAGCGACGAGGTGATGCTGCAGAAGCCCTCGGAAGTGACCGAGGCGCTTGATGCCTTCCTCTCCGACTACCTGTTCCCGCCCACCGAAGACGGCAGCGATCCTAGGATCTGCCCCATGTGCAAGGTCGAGCACCGCGAAGGCGGGCGGCTGGCGCTGCGCGGCGGCCGGTTCGGGGCCTTCGTCGCCTGTTCGAACTATCCCGAGTGCAAATACACCCGCAAATTCGCCCAGCCCGGCGGTAACGGCGCGGCCGAGGATGGCGAAATCGGCAAGCACCCCGAAACCGGCGAACCGATCATGCGCAAGGCCGGGCGGTTCGGCCCCTACATCCAGATGGGTGAGGGCAAGGAAGCCGCGCGCAGTTCGATCCCCAAGGATATCGGTGAGCTCGATCTGGACTGGGCGGTCAAGCTGCTCAGCCTGCCACGCGAAGTCGGAATTCATCCCGAGAGCGGCGATAAAATCACTGCTTCTATCGGACGTTACGGGCCGTACCTTGCGCACAATGGCAAGTATGCCAAGCTGCGCAGCACCGCCGAAGTGTTCGAAACCGGGATGAACAGCGCCGTCGCCAAACTGGCCGAAGCCGCGGCAGGCGGAGGCCGCGGCGCGCGCGCTGCAGCCGAACCGCTCAACACCTTCGGCCCGCACCCTGAAAGCGGCGGCGAGATGAAGCTGATGGCCGGACGCTATGGGCCTTATGTGACCGACGGCACCACCAATGCGACCCTGCCGCGCGACCAGAAGCCCGAAGACCTGACCATGGAAGCGGCGATCGTCCTGATCACCGAGCGCGCCGCCAAGGGCCCGGCGAAGGGCAAGGGCCGCAAGAAGGCCCCGGCCAAGAAAGCTGCAGCGCCGAAGAAAAAGGCTGCACCCAAGAAGGCTGCGGCAAAAAAGTAGCCCGTCGTCCCGGGCTTGACCCGGGACCGCAGGCGTCCTGACGCAAGCTTGGATTGATCCGGCCACCGGTCCCGGGTCAAGGCCGGGACGACGCTTGCAGCAAAGGC
>JANOAD010000257.1:0-11828 GCA_031410955.1 Novosphingobium sp.
CCCAGCTTGCCTTCGTCGATCAGGATCATCGCCGCAATGCCGGTCAGCGGCTTGGTCATCGAATAGGCCCGGAACAAACTGTTCGGACCATCGAGGTCGGGATCGTCAAAGCCCTCCTTGCCGCGCGCGATGTACCCGGGCAGCGCATCGCGCCAGCCCAGCGCGGCGATCATGCCTGAGACCTTCCTGGCCTTGACGTACCGATCGAGCATCGCGGTAACTGCGGGCCATTGTGCCTCGATCCCCGCGGCTTCGGCAGCCATGGCCATCCGTGCGCCCAGCGGGAATGCGCCCAATAGACCGGCGCTGCCCAGCAGCGCCCCGCCGCGCAGCAGGTTGCGGCGCGAAATATCCAATTCAGTCACTCAGTCACTCTCCCTGTCGCCGCCGGCCTCGGTGAGGCGGGCGGCCTTGGCGAAAAGTGTCGGCAATCCCGCATCGTCGAGCCGGACAAGCTCCCACCATTCGCCGCTATCATCGCTCAGCGTAGAGAAATCGTGGCCCGAATAAACCATCAATTGCAAATCGAGATCGAAATGGGTGAAGCTGTGGCGGACCAGCCCCGCTGCAGACCATTCACCGTCAAGCGGCGCCTGCCCGCTGCCGTCAGCGCGGGCCGACCAGCCATCGTCGGGTAGCGCGCGCATTCCCCCGAGCATCCCTTTGCCCGCACGCTGGACCAGCCAGACCCGTCCAGCGCGTTCAATCCAGAACGCCCGGCCGATGCGCTGCGGCTTGGCCGCTTTGGGCACCTTGACCGGGAACCGCTCGGGCCCGGCTTCTCGTCCCGTGCAATGCTGCGCCAGCGGGCACAGCAGGCAGCGGGGGCCGCGCGGGGTGCAGACCGTGGCGCCCAGGTCCATCATCGCCTGGGCAAAGTCGCCGGGGCGTTCGGCCGGGGTCATGGCATCTACCTTGTCCCGGATCTGCACGCGTGCCTGCGGCAGCGGCGCCGCAATGGCGTAGAGCCGGGCGACGACCCGCTCGACATTGGCATCGACCACCGCCGCGCGCTCGCCAAAGGCGATCGCGGCGATGGAGGCGGCGGTATAGGCGCCCAGCCCCGGCAGCTTGCGCAGATCCGCCTCGGTGGACGGAAAACGCCCGCCCGATGCGGCCACTGCCTTGGCGCAGGCGATCAGGTTGCGGGCGCGGGCGTAGTAGCCCAGCCCCGCCCAGGCAGCCATGACCTCGCCCTCATCCGCTGCGGCCAGCGCCGCCACATCCGGCCATTTGGCCAGGAACCTGCCAAAGTAGGGTGCCACCGCCGCCGTAGTGGTCTGCTGCAGCATCACCTCGGACAGCCACACCCGGTAGGGATCAGGCGCCGGCGCGCCGGGCGGGCTCCGCCACGGCAGGCTGCGGTGGTGTCTGTCATACCAGCCGAGCAGGCTTTCGGGAATCGTCTCGGCGCTGGCATCCATCGCGGCGCTATGGCATTGGCAGGCGCACAATGGAACGGGATGGCAAACCACCGAAACCGGCACCGCGCCGGTTCGAGCGCGCGCGAGGCGGCGGAGCGCGGGCAATCTCGGAACTGATGCCCGAAGTGGGGCGCACCGCGTTCCGCAAATTCGGCTTCGTCCAGTCGAGCGTGGTGACCCGCTGGCCCGAGATCGTGGGTGAACGCCACGCCCGGGTGTGCATGCCTGAAGCAATCCGTTTTCCCCCTGGCGAAAAGAGCGACGGCATCCTGCAACTCCTCGTGGTCCCCGCCCACGCGCCCATGATCAGCCACGTGATCCCCGAGATCATCGAGCGGGTGAACCGTTTCTTCGGCTATAACGCGGTCGCCAAGGTCAAACTTCGGCAAGGTGCGGTTCAGCCCCCCGCTGCCAAGGAACGCTCGACAGCGCCGCCTTCGCTCAGGCCGATTCCGTTCGAACTGGGGGACAGCCTGCGCGACATCGGCGATCCCGAACTGCGCACGGTGCTCGAATCGCTGGCGCGCAGCCTGGGCAGTGCGGCGGAGGACGACAAGCAGTGAAGCCCCTTACCCGAATGGTGACACTGGCCGCTGCTGCGCTGGCCTTGACCGGCGCCGCCCCCAAGACGATCGGTTGGACGCACACGGTCGCCCTTACCCCGGATGGCGGGCACCTGATCGGCAATCCTGCTGCACCGGTGAGGGTGACCGAATACACAAGCTATACCTGCGCCGATTGCGCGTCCTTCACGATCCAGTCCGACAGCGTGCTGCAGATCGGCTACATCGCGTCGGGCAAGGTGGCGGTCGAACTCAGGCACCTGGTGCAGAACCCGGTCGACCAGGCCGCGGCGATGCTGGCCGATTGCGGCCCGCCTGAGAAGTTCGCGCTCAACCATTCCGCACTGATGCGCAGCCAGGAGCGCTGGCGCAACATGCTCGATCGGGCGGGACCGGCGCAGAAGCAGCGCTGGAACGCCGGCAGCCTGCTCACCCGGGGCCGGGCGATCGCCGACGACATGGGCTTTTATCGGATCATGGAAAGCCGCGGCTTCAGTCGGTCTGCGACCGACGCCTGCCTTGGCAATGCAGCGCTTGCAAAGCGGATTGGCGAGCAAAGCAAAGCCGGGTATGCGCTCGGCATCAAGTCTGTCCCCAGTTTCCTCATCAACGGCACATTGCTTGAATCAGCGCACAGCTGGGCCGAGCTACGCCCCCTGATCGACGCGAGCCTTTAATCCATGAAGAAGACCATCGCTGCCCTTGCATCCGGCCTGCTGATCGCGGCCCTTCCCATCTCGGCATCGGCCAAGCCGGCTCCGCGCAAACGCGCGCCCGCGGCGGCGCCGCAAGCCGGACCGCGCTGGGACCAGACGGTTACCCTGACCGAGCAGGGCTTTCCGGTCATGGGCAACCCCGCTGCGCCGGTGAAAGTGGTCGAGTTCATCTCGTTCACCTGCCCGCACTGCGCCGATTTTGCGCAAGAAGCGAAGGTCCCGCTGACGATGGGTCTGGTCCGCCAGGGCAAGGTTTCGCTCGAATTGAGGCCCTTCATCCGGATGTCGCTCGATGAAATCCCGTCGCTGCTGGCGCTATGCGGTGACAAGAGCAAGTATTTCCCCAACGAGGCAGCGCTGCTGGCGGCACAGAAAACCTGGTTCCGACCGCCCGCCGATCCGACCTATCAGGCCCGCTGGCAGGCGCTTGAGCGCGACCCCGCTGCCCAGCGCAAAGCCGCGGCGCGTGATCTGGGCCTGTACAAGATCATGCTGGCGCGCGGTTACACCGCCAAGCAGCTCGATGCCTGCGTGACCGATCAGAAGAAGCTCGACTGGCTCAACGCGCAGACCAACTATGCCGGCACCACGATCGGAGTTCAGGGCACGCCCAGCTTCATGGTCAATGGCCAGCTGCAAGATGTCTACGCCTGGGGGCCGCTCAAGCCGCGGATCGAGGCGGCGCTGGCCGCAGGAACGCCTGCACCGGGTTCAATACCGGAGATTCCGGCAAGCCGGGCCGCGCCGCAGACCCAGTGATTCACTTGTGGAGAAGCATGGCTCAAGTCGGCTCGATCCTTCTGCAAAACCACAATTCCGACTAGATTTCACGACTCGAAGCCCAAGGACCCGACACGCACCATGACCGCACTGAACTCGCGCCACCTGCTGTTCGCTTTCGCCGCCGCCCCGCTCGCGCTGGGGCTTGCTGCCTGCAAGAAGGATGACAATGCCGGAGCCGCCCCCACCGGTGCGCCGATCGTCAAGATCGCCGCGCCCGCAGGGCTGAAATGGGAAGATACCATCACCCAGACCGCAACCGGCGGGATGATGATGGGTAATCCTGCTGCGCCGATCAAACTGGTCGAATACGGCTCGCTCACCTGCCCGCACTGCGCGCGCTTCGCCGCCGAAGCGATGACCCCGATCAAGGCCGAATTCGTCTCCTCGGGCCGGGTCTCCTACGAATACCGCAGCTTCTACATTCACCAGCAGGATCTGCCGCTGACCATGCTGGCGCGCTGTGCGCCCAAGGAAAACTTCTTCCCGTTGGTTGAACAGGTCTATGCCAACTACGACAATTTCGTGAAGCTGCTGGACGATCCGAAGGTCCAGGCCGCGGCTGAAGCGGCGAGCAAACTGCCGCCGGGGCAGCGCATTCCGGCGCTGGCCGACGCGCTTGGTTTCACCAGCTTCTTCGCCGCGCGCGGCATGTCGGTCGATCAGGCCCATACCTGCCTTGCCGACACTGCAAAGGCGACGGAAATTTCAAACAACTTCAAAACCTTCGCCGATTCCGGGGTCACGCAGACGCCGACTCTGGTGATCAACGGTGCCCAGCTTCCGCCCGACCAGTCCGAATGGCCCAAGATCGCCGAGGCGCTGCGCGCCGCCGGCGCGCGCTAGGCCGGCTCGGGGCGGGGGCCGGCGACACGAAAAATGAGGATCACGCGGCTCAAGCTCAGCGGATTCAAAAGCTTCGTCGAGCCGGCTGAACTGCGGATCGAACCGGGGCTGACCGGGGTGGTCGGGCCCAACGGCTGCGGCAAATCGAACCTGCTTGAAGCGATCCGCTGGGTGATGGGCGAAAACTCGCCCAAGTCGATGCGTTCGGGCGGAATGGAAGACGTGATCTTCGCCGGCACCGAGCAGCGCCCGCAGCGCGATTTCGCCGAAGTGGTACTCCACGCCGATACAACCTCCCCCGGCGGTCCCGACAACGACAGCGGACTTGAAGTGGTGCGCCGGATCGAGCGCGGCGCGGGCAGCGCCTACCGCGTCAACGGCCGCGACGTGCGCGCCAAGGACGTCGCGCTGGTCTTCGCCGATGCCGCGACCGGCGCGCATTCCCCGGCGCTGGTCAGCCAGGGCCGGATCGCCGCGGTGATCGCCGCCAAGCCCGCCGAGCGGCGGATGATGCTGGAAGAAGCCGCCGGGATCGCGGGCCTCCATGTGCGGCGCAAGGATGCCGAACAGAAGCTGCGCGCGACCGAGACCAACCTCGCCCGGCTCGAAGACCTGATGGGCCAGCTCGACCAGCAGATCGGAACGCTGCGCCGCCAGGCCCGCGCGGCCGAGCGCTACAAGGCGCTGTCCGACAAGATCAAGCTCGCCGAAGCGCGGCTGGTCTTCGCCCGCTGGCGCGATGCCGCCGCCGCGGCCGAAGCGGCGCGCGCCGAAGCGCAGGGCGCCGATGCCAAGGTCGCCGAATGCCAGGCCCAGGCCAAAGCAGCGCAGGAGGCGCAGCACACCGCCGCCGACGCGCTGGCCGCCGCGCGCGACGAACTGGCCGACCGGCGCGACGACGCCTCGGCCCATGGCCACCGCATGGCGACGCTGACCAGCCAGCTCGAAGCAGCCGAGCAACGCCTCGCCGACCTCGATCGCCAGCACAAACGGCTTGAGGAAGATCGCGGCGAGGCCGACCGGCTGACCCGCGACGCCGCCGAAGCGCTGGCCAAGCTCGAACGCGACCTCGCCGCCGGACAAGCCGCGCTGCGCGAGGACGACGAGCGCCGCCCGCGCGTCGCCGCCGCGCTTGACGATGCCGACCGCAACCTGCGCGGTGCCGAACTGACGCTCGCCCAGGCCACCGCCGATCAGGCAGGAGTCGAGGCCGAATGGCGCGTGGCCGAGGCCGAACTATCTGCCGCACGGCAGCGGCTTGACCGCATCGAGGGCGAGAAGCGCAGGCAGGCTGAGCTTGCGGCAAGCCTCGCGGATGAGGGCGATCCAGATGCGGCGCTGCAGGCCGCCCAGGTCGAGGCCGAACAGGCCCGTTCTGCAGTCGATGCCGCGCAAGCAACACTTGCCGCGCAGCAAGAACGCAAGGCTGCGCTTCAGGCTGACCGCGACGGCGCCGGGGCGGCGCTCGCGCAGGCCAAGGCCGAACTCGCGGGAATCGAGCGCGAGCACCAGGCCCTGACACGCGACCGCGATGCGCGGGCCAAGCAGGCTGCAGGCAAGCACGGCCTACCCCAGGCGCTCGATCAACTGCGCGCAAAGCCCGGTTATGAACGCGCGCTAGCTGCGGTTTTGGGGCGCGATGCCAAGGCATTGCTCGGCGCCGCACCGTCAGGCGAGGATGGACGCTTCTGGACCGGGGCCGAGGCGCCCAAGCCCGTGGCGGACAGCCTCGCCGAGCAGGTCAGCCAATGCCCGCCGCAGCTCGCCGCGCGGCTCGCGCTGGTCCACGTTGCCGAAAACGACGATGGCCGCACGCTTGCTCCCGGCGAGTGGCTGGTCACCACTGCGGGCCACTTGCGCCGTTGGGACGGCTTCGTCGCCCGCGGTGAAGGCGGGGCGGAAGCTGCGCGGCTTGAAGCGGAAAACCGGCTTGCCGCGTTCGACGAGCAATTGCCCGCGCTGCGCGAGGCCGCGGAAACAGCAGCGGCGCAGGCTGAAACGGTTCAAGCCGAACTCTCTGCGCTGCAAACCGAACTGATCGGTGCCGAGCGGGCGGTGAACACCGCAGCCGAAGCCGAACGCACCGCCCTGCGCGGCTGCGATCAGGCCGAGGCCGCCAAGGCGCGGCTCGAAGCCCGCCGCGCTGAACTGGCGCGCGTTGCGGGCGATCTGGCCGAACAGCACGCTGCCGCGCAGTCCGACCTCGACGCGGCGTCCGATAAGCGCTCCGTCCTGCCCGATCCCGCGGCCGGACGCGCTACGTTAGCCGCTACGCAAGCCCGCCACGATACCGCGCGGCAGGGCCTGCAGGCCGCCACCGCCGCGCTCGCCGCGCACGATCAGGCGCTCGCCGTGGCGCGCGAGCGGACCGGTGCGCAGCAAGCCGATATCCGCGGCTGGCAGGCTCGCGCCGGCGATGCCGCAAACCGCCTCGCCGGGATGGAGCGCCGCTTCGAGGAGATCGCCGAAGAACGCAACGTGGTCGCCGCCAAACCGGCGAGCCTGGTACGCGAGATCGAAGCCGGTGACGCAGTCCGCGCGCGGCTGACCCGCGAGCTGGGCGAGGCCGAGACCAAGGTCGTCGCAACGACTGAAGCGGGGCGGCAGGTCGAAGCCCGGTTTGCAGCCGCCTCCGAAGCACTCGCCTCGGCCCGCGAGCTGCGCGCCGGGGCCGCCGCCCGCGCCGAGAACGAGGAAGCCCGCCGCGCCGAGATGGCCGGGATCTCGGGCGAACGCTTCCAGTGCCCGCCGCCGCTGCTGCCTGAGCGCTTCCTCTTCAGCGCAGAGCAGGTCGCCCACGCCAGTCAGGAAAGCGCCGAGCATGACAAGCTGGTGGGTGATCGTGAGCGGCTTGGTCCGGTCAACCTCATCGCCGCCGACGAACTGGGCGAGCAGGAAGCCCGCCACGCCTCCAGCATTGCCGAGCAGGCCGAACTGACCGAGGCGGTCCACCGCCTGCGCGGCTCGATCGGCAGCCTCAACCGCGAAGGACGCGAACGGCTGCGCACCGCGTTTGAGGCGGTCGACCAGCACTTCCGCCGCCTGTTCACCCGGCTGTTCGAAGGCGGGCAGGCTCACCTTGCGCTGGTCGATTCGGACGATCCGCTCGAAGCGGGGCTCGAGATCTACGCCCAGCCGCCAGGCAAGCGGCTACAGTCACTCACGCTGCTCTCGGGCGGCGAACAGGCGCTCACCGCGATCGCGCTGATCTTCGCGCTGTTCCTCACCAACCCCGCGCCGATCTGCGTGCTCGACGAAGTCGACGCGCCCTTGGACGATGCCAACATCGAACGCTTCTGTGACCTGCTCGACGCGATGGTCGGCGAGACCGACACCCGCTACCTGATCGTCACTCACAACGCCGTGACGATGAGCCGCATGCACCGCCTGTTCGGGGTGACGATGGTCGAACGCGGGGTCTCGCGGCTGGTCAGCGTCGACCTTGAAGGGGCGGAAGAGCTGCTAGCGGCGGAGTAGCTAACCAAGCACATACCGCGGCCCCGGCCCGGCCGCCCCGGCGCGGTCATCGCGGTTGTAGAGCTGGCAGCGCTGGAGCGACAGGCAGCCGCAGCCGATGCATTCGTCGAGCTTGGTGCGGGTGCGGTTGAGCAGCTGGATGCGCGCGTCGATTTCCTTGCGCAGCGAGCGGCTGATCCGCTGCCAGTCGCTCACCGTCGGGGTGCGGCCCTGCGGCAGCTTGGCCAGTTCCTCCTCAATCTGGGTCAGGCCCAGTCCGAGCTTCTGCGCGATCAGGATAAAGCTCAAGCGGCGGATGTCGCTGCGCAGGAAGCGGCGCTGGTTGCCGCTGGTGCGCAGCGCCTGGACCAGCCCTTTGTCTTCGTAATAGCGGATCGCCGAAACCGCGAGCCCGGTGCGCCGCGCCAGTTCGCCGATCGGTAGCAGGTCGTTCCGGTCCATCGCACGAATCCCTCACAATTTGCTTGACCTCAAGTTAGCTTGAGGTTGCACAAAGATAAAGCGCGATTCGAGAGATCGCCTATAACGCATTGCGAAGGAATGATATTATGGCAAACGGCTGGCTAGAACATGTCAACATCACAGTGAGCGACCCCGACCGCTCGTCGCAACTGCTGCAAGACCTGTGCGGTTGGCACGAGCGCTGGCGCGGCCCTTCGCAGCTTGGCGGATGGACCATCCACGTCGGGAACGAGCGCGATTACCTGGCGGTCTATACCAACGAAGGCCGTGGCGGGCCTTTCGCGAAAGGCGTGCCGCTCAACCATGTCGGGCTGGTTGTCGACGACTTCGCTGCGGCCGAGACGGTTGTGGTTGCAGCAGGTCTCGTTCCGTTCAACCATGGCGACTACGAACCCGGGCGGCGGTTCTACTTCTTCGACTGGGACGGGATCGAATTCGAGATCGTCAGCTACAACTGAGCCGCCTTACAGCAGGCCCGGCTGCTGTTCCATCGGCACGCCATCGACCCAGCGCAGTTCGGTGTGTTCGGCGGTCAGCACATCGGGCCAGGTCTCGCACAACGCGAAGGCCTGTTCGGGCCCGCCATCAGTCCACTGCGCCCAATCCTCACGCCGCAGGATCACCGGCATCCGGTCATGCACGTCGTCCATCTGCGCGCAGCTTGCGGTCATCACCATGGTGTAGACCGCGCCCCATTCCGCGCTCTGTCGCCACAGCCCGGCGACGGCAAAGACCTCCTCGCCCGGCACGCCGTACCACGAGCGAACCATCCGCCCCGTCTCCCCGCGCGGTTCGGCCCACTGGCTCACCGGGATCAGGCAGCGCCGCCGCTTGAAACTGTCGCGCCAGAACGCGGTGTCGAGTTTGTCTTCGCGCGCGTTGGTGACGGGTTTGGGTTTGAGCGGCTGGCCCTGCTTGCCCTTGAGCAACAAAGGGAAGCCCCAGGTCATCGCCCGCGCGCGGCCCTCGGCGACGACCAGTCCGGGGTAGCCGGGATAGACTTCGGTCCCGTAGTTCGCGGCAAGATCGGGCTCGACCGCGAACAGATTGGCGACTTCGGCGGTGCCTTTGGTCATGCGGTAGAGGTTGCACATCAGCTCAGGCCCGCGTTGCCGACCACCCAGCAGGCCAGCGCCACCAGCAGGCCCAGCATGCGGTTCGAGCGGAACCGGGCGAGTGCATTGTCGCCGTCGTCTTCGCTCAGCGTGACCACTTGCCAGCCCATTTGCAGCGCCGCCGGAAGCAGCGCCGCCAGCGCCAGCCAGTCAAGCCGGAGCAACCAGAAGGCGAGGCCCCACAGCAAGATCGCACCGGCATAGAACACCGCCACCCCGGCCTTCACATGCTTGCCGAGCGTCAGCGCGGAGGAACCGATCCCGATTCCGGCATCATCCTCGCGGTCTTGCAGCGCGTAGATCGTGTCATAACCGATGCACCACATGACCGATCCACCATAAAGCGCGGCGAGCACTTCCAGCCGATCGCTGCGCAGCGCGAACCAGCCGACCGGCGCACCCCAAGTGAAGACCAATCCCAGCCACGCTTGCGGAAAGGTGCTGATCCGCTTCATGAACGGATAGGCCGCAACCAGCGCCAGACTGCCCAGCGCGACCAGTTGCGCCTGCCACCGCAATTGCAGCAGTACGACCAGCCCGATCAGGCACAGCGCACCGAGCCAGACCCACGCCGCGCGGCTGCTCACCCGCCCGCTCGCCACCGGACGCAGCGCGGTCCGCGCCACCTTGCGGTCGATATCGGCGTCGACAATGTCGTTATAAACGCACCCCGCCCCGCGCATCGCGATGCTGCCGAGCAGCAGCCAGCCGAGCAATGCCCACTGCCCGCTGCGCAACGTCGGCATGCCCCCTGCGAGCAATACCCCCCAGGCGCACGGCCAGAACAGCAGCCACCACCCGATCGGCCGATCAAACCGTGCCAGCTGCGCGTAATCGCGCAGCCGCGGCGGCAACGCAGCGATGAGGCCCTTGTGCTGCGAATCGGGGACGATCTGCGCGGTCATTGTTCAGCTTGAGCGACGGCTCGGTGAATGACTGGACACACTGGACACAGTTCTAAAAGCAAAAAGCCGCAGGCCTTTTGAGCCCCTGTCATGCGCCGCCGCGCGCCGAAGATCGTGTCGTTGAACATTGCAGTGCAATGCCACATCCGCACCGAGTAGGACAGATGCGCCGATGGCGGGTTACGACCCGGTTGCGGACATTCCGACTTCCCGTAATATCGGCAAATGAGCTACTTCATCTATCATCGCCTTGGCGCCAGCGAGCGCGATCCTCCGTCGACGATTTTCCCTCTCTTGCTAGACGAGCTTGAGGAAGATTTGGACGACGAGGAACATACGTCAGTTTCAGTTATCCATGAGACGGAATGGACTTTGGGATTTTATGGGGCGGGTCACGTCACATATGAAAACGTTGAAGAGGACGACGGGCCTCGACACATGCGGGGCGTCTCTCGGGAAAAGGCAATCGAGCTAATGCAGGCCTTAGCGAATGGAGAGCTTGAGGCTATCGAAACGGAGCCATGGCAACCGGGGTACTAAGTCTCGATTTCCACCCCCTTTCAAGCATTCGGATATAACAACTTCTCCAAATGCCAGGGATGACGCCGCCCGGCACCTCGGCTATCGCAGGCCCATGCCCGCCACCCCCTCCTGGCCTCCGAAAAGCGCACCGCGCCTGTTTGTTGCGCAGCAACTGGTGGTCGGCATGCACCTGACGATCGAAGGCCCGCAAGCGCATTACCTCGCTCGCGTGATGCGGGTGAGCGAAGGCGATGCGGTGGTACTGTGCGACGATCTGACCGGTGAATGGGCGGCCCGGGTTACTTCCGCAGACAAGCGCTCGGTTTCGCTCATCCCCGAAGTGCTGCTCCGCCCGCGCGAGCAGGTGCCCGATTTCACGCTATGCGCGGCGCTGCTCAAGAAGGATCGGTTCGATCTGGTGCTGGAGAAGGCTTGCGAACTGGGGGTGCGGACTATCCAGCCGGTGCTGACCCGGCGCTGCGTCGCGGACAAGCTCAACCTTGAGCGCGCGCGGAGCATTCTGGTCGAGGCGGCGGAGCAATGTGCGCGCACCGCGCTGCCGCTCTTGCTGGCGCCGGTGAAGCTGGAGGCGCTGCTCAAGGGCTGGCCGGAGGACCGCGCGTTGTTCTTCGCTGATGAAAACGGCGGAGAGAATGCTGCGCAAGCATTTGTGCGAACCGAGTCCCCGCGGAGGCGGGGGCCTCAGGAGATGTCGCTCCCAGCCGACCGAGGTCCCCGCCTCCGCGGGGACTCGCCTCCTTGCGCCGCGCTGCTGACCGGACCTGAAGGCGGGTTCGACGAGGCCGAGCGCGCCGCGATCCGCGCATTGCCGCAAACCCGCGCGATTACGCTCGGCCCGCGAGTGCTGCGCGGGGAGACTGCGGCGCTTGCGGGGATTTCGTTATGGATGGGGACTGTGGGGGATTGGTGACCGCACCTTGAAGAGTCTCCCCCTCTGGGGGAGGTGGCCACTGCAAGCGGGTCGGAGGGGGGCGCAGCCCAAAAAGCCGCGATAGCG
>JANOAD010000258.1:0-7248 GCA_031410955.1 Novosphingobium sp.
CATAGTAGACCCCGCTCAGCCAGCCGAACTGGTGGACATGCCAGCCTTCGAACCCGTCGCCTTCGGTGATCACGCACCATGCACGCAGCAAGGCCTGGTCGGGCCGGTCGGCCAGCCAGCGGTGGTCGAGGCCTTCCAGCCGGCCGAGGTTTGACTGGATCTGCGCAGCCAGGTGGCCCAGCAGCACCTGCACCAAAGGCGTTTCGGGCCGCGCCAGGGCATCGATCCGCCAGGTGTAGTTGGATGCGCTGCCATACCGTTCATAACGCATGTTACGGTGGCTCAGCAGTTCCACTGCCAATGCGGCATTGAACGCGGCAAGATCATTCCAGCCCGGCGGCGGCGGCAGCACCCGGCTGGATCTCAGGTCCGTGAGACCTTCAATCGCGCGCGCTGCATCAAGATCGCCGCAGACCGCTTCGCCCAGCACCCGGGCGGCGTGCAAGCGGGCATGACCCACCCCGGAGCCGATCAGCCCCTTGCACCATTCGACCAGCGCCGGCGCCCGGCCCTGTTCCAGATCGAGCGCGGCCAAGCGTTTGCAGGCATCCTTGCTGTGCGGATCAACCTCGAGCGCGGCCTCAAGCGATTCGCGCGCCGCCCTGGCCTGTGACAAGCGGCGCTCGGCCTTGGCCCGGTCCGCTAGCGCCACCGCGCGCTGAATGGGCAAATCCGCAATATCGAGTGCAAGATTCGCGCGGTGCTGGGCCCGGGCATTGTCGGTATCGGTCTCAAGGGCCAGAAAAGCTCGGGTCAGCATGATCTGCTCGCCAAAGTCGAGGTCGCTGGCACCATCGAGCACCGCCACGACCTCGGCGAAATCGTCGTCCTGCGAGGCGAGCTGGGCCCGCCGTTTGCGCAGCGAAGCCGACCCGGCGCGGTCATGCGCGAGGCGGGCGAGTTCACGCTCCTGCGCCAGCGTCAGGACCCGAATCGGTTCGTGGACGATCTCCAGCATTCTGCAAATTTGCCCCTTGATACTGCAACCTAGCATAGGCCGCCGGGCCAGCTAATCAATCTCGCACCGGCCGCTTCAGCCCTGCGCCCAATTTAGCCAAATTTTTTGATGCGCATCCGGCTTCCCATGTATGAAGCACCGTGCTATTCGGAAATCCTTGATCGGACTTGTAACTTTGGTTTTGGTCGCCTGAAGTGCTCGAATGATCGAAACCAATTGAGGATAAGGAATTTTGGGAATGGCCCATTCGGAAGACAATCGCGACCTCAAGGCTTGGGTAGAGCCTGAAATCCGTGAACTCGATATCCGCGAAACCTTCGCCTTTATTGGCCGTGGTGCTGATGTCGGCGGCAATCCTACGATTGATTGCCAGCGCTCCTAAGCGAATCTGTCGGCCGTCATCCGGTCGACGGTAATTAGCTCTATTGAGCGGCATTTGGTTTCGGCGAGGCTCGCCGAGGCCAAATGCCGTTCTGATTCGTTTTAGAGCAATGCCACGGCATCGGCAGGGCCGGCCGGAAGTTCAAACCGCGCCCGTTCCTTTCCGGCCAGATCGAGCACGGCAACTTCACCGGCCAAGCCGTCGCGGATCTGCCGTTCGCCAAAACTGGATAGCCCGACCAGCAAGTGATCGCGGCAAAACGCGAGCGCCCGGGTCATCAGGCTGTCGCTCAGCTTCAGCCGTTGTCCCAAACTGCTGATCACCTCGCCACTGGCCGAAGCACTGTGCCACAAGGTTCCTTCCCCGTCTGTCACGATATCGTGGCACATGTAGCCATCGATAAACTGGCGGGTGGCCACCTTCCAGTCGCGGTTCAGCCAGACCAACTCGCTCTTGCGCGGGCTTGGCGCCTTGCCATTATGCAGCAGCAGCGCAATCCGGCCATCCACTTCGGCCAGGCTGTTGATGTGGTGGTAAGCCCCGCTGGTGTCGCTGGGTGGAGCAACTGGTAGCGGCGTCTTGGTATCGAACCGCTCACCATCGAGGGTGAAACGCAGGATGCACTGATTGGCGGTGTCAACCAGGCAGAGCAACCGATCGATTACTCTGAGCTGGTGGGCATTGCCGTGCAGGCCGGTCACCAGCACCAGCGGATCGGACAGCTGCCCGTCGTCCCAGCGCAGCCGGATGATTCGCCCCATGTTCGTCGTGCGATCGCGCAGCCCGCAATTCTCATACAGGTAGATATGATTCTCGTGGCGCTCTATGCCGAAAAACCAGCCATGCGAAACAAGTTCGATCCCGTCAGGCGAAACCGCGAAAAGGCCGCGATGCGTCGTAACCATCCACCAGTAATCGCGCAGATCGTTGCAGGCGATCCGGACTGTGCCCTGCGCGTAGGATTCGCGCGCGAGACTGACGCGGATCGCGCGGCGGATGTCCTTGTCGAAGACCGGTTCCATATCCTCCGCTCTATCGCACCCAAGCCGATAGACAAGGCCACCGGCTTTTTGCACCATGACTGATCCTGCCGCGTCAGGCTTGTGGGGAGTGGTCCACGCGGGTGACGCGCCGATCGCGCGCGGCGACGCGGCGCGGCTTGGCTTGCCCCGGACTGACCGCGATCGTGCAGCAATCGGTCTCGATGCGCAGGATCCGGGGCTGGTTAGTGAGGTTAGCGATATTGGCGGGCAGACGATCCTGACCGGCTGGATCGCCGATCGGACCCTACTGGCGGCTCGGCTCGGAATACCCGCTGACGCTTCTCCAGCGGTGCTCGCACGCGCGGCGTTGGCGCGGTTCGGCAAAGACACCCCCGCCGAAATGCTGGGCGAATGGTCGCTCTACCACAGCGAAACAAATGGCCCGGTCTGGCTGGCGCAAGCCGCAACAACGCGCGATCGACTATTCTTCGCCGTCAGCGGCGCCAAGCTGGCGTTCGCCCCCGATGCGATGGCCTTGCGCGACCTCGATTGGGTCGATGGCGAACCTGATTCCGAGGCAATTGGTTTGTCGCTGGGCCGCTATGAACTGCGCCAAATGATCGGTGCGCGCTCGATCTTCCGGGGCATCGAGAAGATCCCCCCGGGCGGCAGCGTAGTGTTCACGACCAACGGATCGGTGCAGCGTGGCTGCGCGGAACTATTGGTTCCGCAGCCCCGTTTTTCGGGCAGCGCAGGCGACGCACTCGCGGCGTTGGAAGAAACCTTGCGGGCGGTACTGCGCGAACGGCTGGGCATGACCAGGCGCGCCGCGGTCCTGCTCAGCGGCGGTCTCGACTCGTCGTTGCTGGCCGCGCTCGCAGCACAGGAACTGGATGCGCCGCCGCTCGCGCTCTGCTCGGTCGCGCCGCCCGGCTCGGGAATCGAGGACGAATTTTCTTTTGCCAAGGCGGTAGCTGACAAGCATGGGATTGCGATTGAGCCGGTCTGCCCGGGTCCTGAAGCCGATCCCTACCGCCCCGCCCACCAAGTGCTGGCGGGGGCCGAAATTCCGCTCCTCAGCAACCGGCACTGCCTGACCAGCTGCTTTCAGAACGTTGCGCGGAGCTTGGGCGCGAGCCTGCTGGTCAATGGCGCTTATGGCGAGATGTCGGTCACAGCCCGCCTCCCCGAACCGCCCACGGTGCGCCAGCGCCTGGGGGCCGTGCGACGCCGTGTCGCCTCGAAGCTGCGGTCGCAGCACCATGACTTTCACGTCGCGCTGGCCCAGCACCGGCTGGCCGCGCTGGCGCAGCGCCGCAGCGAAGCTGCACGGATGGCCGGGTCAATCTGGCTGGGGCCGGACCAGACCGGCTACATTCCGGGCAGCGACAAGGCCCTGGCCCAGCCCAACGCCTATTTTGCCGGGGCCTTGCGGATGGATTTTCCTTACCGCGATCTGCGGCTGCTCAGGCTATATGCCAGCCTGCCGCGCGAGGTGGTCTATGCGCTGGGTCCTGATCGCGGCCCGGCGCGTTCGATCAGCAAGGACCTGCTGCCCGAGGCGGTGCGGCTGCGGCAGCGCGGGATGGCGGCCGATCCGGGGCACTACGCCAGATTGCAGGCCTTCGCGGCTCGAGCCCGCACGCGCATTGACGCGTTTCGCGCGGCCGGGATAGATGACTGGCTCGACCTTGGCTGGCTCGATCAAGCCCTGGCCCGGGTTGCGGATCGGGGCGTGGCCGGAGTTGACGATGCCAACCGGGTGCAGCTGACTGCCGTGGCCGCCGAATATCTGGTCTGGGCGCGGAACGGGAAAGAATGATGCAACCCGCGATGACGACACAAGACCCTGCACCCATCGCGGCACCGTTGCGCGCCTACCTTGCTTCGCTGCTGGCGCTGGGCAAAGCGCGGCAAGCTGGGTTGCTGGCGCTGGTGGTGCTTGGCAGTTTTGTCGAAGGGATCGGCATCCTGCTGCTGATCCCGCTGAGCAGTGCGATGTTCGGTTGGACCACGCCCGACAGCAGGCTCGGCCGGTTCGCTGAGCCGCTGCTTGCCGGATACGGCCGCGGTGAGGGTCTGGCCTTGGTGCTGGCCGGATTCATCGCGCTGATGCTGCTCCGTGCACTGGTCCTGATCCGCCGCGATCTGGGCCTGTTCGCGCTGTCTTCCGAACTGGTCGACCACTGGCGCGGACGGATGATCACAGCGCTGGTCCACGCCGAATGGCGGCAATTGCGCGATCTCAACCGCGGCAACGTCGAATTCGCGGTAACCGGCGATGTCGCGCGGCTGGCAGTGGGCAGCGACCAGCTGCTGCGCGGGGCAGTCGCGCTGGTGCAACTGCTGGTGCTGCTGGCTCTGGCGCTGCAACTGGCCCCGCTGCTGGCGCTGGCGGCGGCGGCACTGCTGCTGCCCGCGCTGCCGCTGGCTGCCAGAATGGCGCGCGCGGCCTATTCGTATGGGCAGACGCTGACCAGCCAGGGCGGCAAGCGTCAGGGGGCGTTCGGCGAATTCATGGCCGGGATGAAGCTGGCCAAGGCTCACCGCGCCGAAGATCGCTATGCTGGCGAATTCATGGCGCTCTCCGCCGAACTGAGGGAAAGCGGCCTGCGCTTTATCGCGATGCGGATGCGCGCCACTTCGCTGTTCCAGCTGCTGGCGGCACTGCTCGCGGCAGGGTTGCTCTGGGCTGGGGTGATGTTGGTGCATATCTCGCCCGGGGTCCTGGGTGCTCTGCTGGTGCTGTTCGCGCGGATGCCGGGACCGGCCCTGGCACTGGCGCAAGGGGCGCAGTCGCTCGCCATGCTGCTGCCCGCGATCGCCAACCTGCAGCGGCTGGAGGCTGACCTGTTGACCGATCCGGCGCCGTCTTTGCCGCCAGCCGCGATCAAGCAGGCACCGCCGCGCATCACACTGAGCGGAGTAAAGCTTCGCCACGACCAGAATCGGCCCTTGCTCGAAGGGATAAACCTTGAGTTGGCGGCGGGCGAGCTGGCCGTGCTGCTCGGTCCGTCGGGCAGCGGCAAGACCAGTCTGGCCGACTTGCTGATTGGCCTGGCCGAGCCCGACGCGGGCACGATCAGCATCGATGGCGACCCGATCCACTCCCCGGCCGCGCGCGCCGCCTGGCGGCAACGGATCGGCTATGTCCCTCAGGACCCGTTCCTGTTTGACCTGTCTCTGGCCGAAAACCTGCGCTGGGCTGCGCCGCAAGCGAGCGAGGCGGAGCTGTGGGCGGCGCTGGAGGCGGCCGATGCCGCCAGCTTCGTGCGCGCCGTACCGGATGCCCTCGACGGCCGTGCGGGGGATCGCGGCGGGCATTTCTCGGGCGGGGAACGTCAGCGCCTGTGCCTTGCCCGGGCCCTGCTGCGCCAACCCGCGCTGTTGGTGCTCGATGAGGCGACCAGTGCGCTCGATCCGCAAAGCGAGGCGCGTCTCCTCGCGGCGCTGCAGAAGCTTCGCGGCAAGGTGACCATCCTGATGATCGCGCACCGCATCCCGGCTGATTTCCGGCCCGACCGGATCATCCGTCTGGCCGATGGACAGGTGCACGAATGAACCCGCTGTTTGTGTTGTTGTGGGGCGAGGAATCCAACGCCGCGGCGGTCGCTGCCGGACTTGGGGCGGAACACTGGCAGGTACTCAGCCGCCAGGCAGAACAGCAGCGCCTGCGACCGCTTCTGCACAGACGAAGCGTCGCGGGATCGTGGCCTGTACCGCCCGGCCTCGCCCGTCAGTGGCAGACCAGCTATAACCGCGCGGCAATGCGTGCGCTTGGTCAGCGTGCCGTGCTGACACGAATCGGCGCGGCGCTTTCATCGCAGGGCGTGCGGGCGGCCGTTCTCAAGGGCGGAGCCTTCGTCTGGACTTCAGACCTCGATCCGGCCTTGCGGCCGATGCGTGACCTCGATTTGTTGATCGCGCCTGAAGACGCTGGGCGGGTGGTAGCGATCCTGTCTGCGGCAGGTTTTTCCGGAGGCGGTGTGCAATTGGCGGAATCGGGCAAGCACCTGCCCGCGATGACCTCGGACGAGGTCACGGTCGAGCCGCATTTGCACCTGTTCGACACCTACGAGGACCAGGCCGCAGAACGCGAGCGCCGGTTTATCGCGCGAGCCTGGCAGCGGGCCGAAGCGGCAGCGGTTCCCGGCCTTTCCGCGCTGTGCCCGACCGACACCTTGCTGCACCTGATTCTCCATGCGGTGCTCGATCACCAGTTCAACAACGGGCCGTTGCTGCTGGGCGACCTTTTGGTCTTGACCGGGTCGGGGCGGATCGACTGGGCCCTGTTCTGGGAAGAGACCGAGCGGCTCGATGCAGTGCGCGCCTGCCAGCTTGCGCTGGGTGTGGGGCAGGAACTGGCCGGGATCGCAGTCGACTGGGGTGGGCATGCGCCCGGCGACCTTGGCGCGGACCAGGCGGAGCGGGTTGCGCGGCTGATGCTGATCGACATGGACCGTCGCTCGGCGGTCGGCTGGCCCGGGCAGCTGCTGCGCTTGCCGCTGCGCCGCTGGCCCGGCCATTTTCTCGCCATGCTGCGCCGCCGCCGCCAGCGCGAGGTAAACGCCGCAGCGCCTGGCAATGAAGCAGGCCTGCGCGCAGCCATCGGCCATGCGCTCGGCGTGCAAGGGCGGGCAGACATTGCCGACGCGGTCGAAGTGGCCCGCTGGCTGGGGCGCAGCAGCTAACCGAGCTGCACCAGCGGAGTGTAACCGGGTAGGCCTGCCCCGCCAGTCACAATCTTGCCGTCGCAAGTCAGCCAGGCGTGACCGGCAAGATCTCCATTTTCATCAAGCTTTGCCCCAAGATGGAAGACCGCCCCCTGGCCGCGCAAACCCAGCATCAACTTGGCCGCCAGCGCCTGGGGCAGGCAGGCAGCTTGCCAAGGGACATGCCGCGATGCAGTCAGCACTGCGCGGCCG
>JANOAD010000259.1:0-11698 GCA_031410955.1 Novosphingobium sp.
CCGCCCGGTCCATCAGCCCAACCAGCTCGCCCGGATCGGCGAGGGTGAGGCGGAACAGCCAGCCGCTCGCCTCGGCATCGCTGTTGACCAGTTCCGGCACGCCTTCGAGTGCCGGGTTGATAGCGGTCACCGTGCCGCTGACCGGACTGTAGACATCCGAAGCCGCCTTGACCGAATCCACAACCGACACCGCGCCGCCCCGATCGACGCTCTGGCCGAAGACGGGTAGTTCGACGAACGTGATATCGCCAAGCTGGCCCTGCGCATAATCAGTGATGCCAACTGTGCCAGACATTGGGCCGACATCGCCTTCGACGTCGATCCATTCATGATCCTTGGTGAAGTAGCGGCTCATCGGCAGTTCCTCAGCGGTGATAACGGTGGGGGACAAAGGGAAGCAAGGTGACCGTGGCGGCGAGGCGCTTGCCGCGAACTTCGATTTGCAGCGCGGTGCCCGGTGCGGCCAGGGCCGTGGTCACATAGGCAACGGCAATCGGCTTTTCGAGGCTGGGAGAGAAACCACCTGAAGTCAGTACGCCAACCTTCTCGTTTCCGGCAAAAACTTCGGCACCCTCGCGTGCGGCCTGGCGGCCTTCAAGGGTCAGTCCGACCCATTTGCGCTGAGCGCCATTGGCAAGCTCGCGCAGCACCCGGTCCGCCCCAAGGAACCCGCCGGTGCTGCGGCGGCGCTTGCTGATCGCAAAGGTTAGCCCCGCTTCGACCGGGCTGGTGTCGGGGCCAAGGTCATGGCCGTAAAGCGGCAGTCCGGCTTCGAGCCGCAAGGAATCGCGCGCGCCCAGGCCGACCGGTTTGACCTCCGGTTCACCGCACAACAGGTCAGCGATGCGCGTTGCGGCTTCAGCAGGGAGCGAGATCTCGAACCCGTCCTCGCCGGTATAGCCCGAGCGGCTGATCGTCACCGATGCGCAGCCCAGTTCGAACCGCCCAAAGCGCATGAAGGTCAGCGCCGAAAGCGGATATTCACCGCTGACATGGCGTTCAAGTGCGGCGAAAGCCTCAGGCCCCTGCAACGCCAGCAACGCCCGGTCGTCCAAATGGTTGAGCGTGATCTCGTCGGGCAGATATTCGCGCAGGTGAGCAAGATCGTCCCACTTGGTCGCGCCGTTGACCACCACGTAAAGGCTTTCCGGCCAGCGTGAGACCATCAGGTCATCGAGAATTCCGCCGTCCTCGTCGAGCAGCAACGAATAGCGCTGCATCCCCAGTTTGAGCGTGCTTAGATCGATCGGCAGCAAGGTCTCGACCGCCGCATCGAGCCCCTCGCCCGACAATGCGAGCTGGCCCATATGCGATACGTCGAACAGCCCGGCATGGCTCCGCGTCCACAGATGTTCGGCGATGATGCCCTCATACTGCACCGGCATATGATACCCGGCGAATTCGACCATCCGGCCGCCGCGCGCGCGATGCCAGGCATCGAGCGGCAGCACTTCGACTGCTAGTTCTTCGAATTGGTCGTCGTCGTCAGACACAGGACAGGGCTCCGCACAGGACAAAAATGCCACGTGCCCCCTCTGTCACGGAAACCTGAGAGCTTTCCCCTGTCCAATGGGACAGGGTTACCCCTTCGGCGGCCCCCGCAGATGCGGGAACACTTTCCAGAGCATCGCTAACGATCCACGCGGTCCGTTTGCCTGAGAGATTCCGGGGCGGTTGCTCCTTCGGCGCCTGATGACGAATCACCAGAGCTCTCCCGCGCGATCAGCGACCCGAAGGCGATGCCGCGCGGCAGCGGCGGAGTCAACGCTGCGGTCGCGGATTACCCCGCCCGGCTGGCCGCGCGCAGAATTGCGTCATGCTCGAACACGAATCGTCCGGCCATTTTTTCGCGCGTGAGGCCCACTATCGCGCGGGCAACCACGTCGGCCCGAATCGAACGGTACTTGGCATATTCGCCATGCAGCGCGAGATCGATCAGCGGGCTGGCGATCATGCCGAGCCGTTCGGCGGGGCGGAGTTCCTCGCGGTGCCCGCGTAGCAGGCCGGGACGCAGGATGTCGAGCCGTGGTAGCCCGACCTTGCCGAGCTTCTGTTCGACCTCGCCTTTGACGCGCAGGTAGAAGTTTTTGACCGAAGGATCAGCCCCGACTGAAGAAATCGCGATCATTTGCCGCATCCCCGCGGCCTTGGCAGCACGCGCACAGGCGAGGACCAAGTCCTCGTCGACTGCGCGGAACGCGGCTTCGTCCTTGCCAGCCTTCTTCCAGGTGGTGCCAAGCGCGGATACCAGCACATTGGCATTGGTCGCGGCAATCGCATCGCCCCAGTTCTCCGGATCGGCGAGCAGCACTTCCATCCGCGCGCCCTCGGGCAATTTGAACTCGCGGCGCGCGACTGCGACGATGCGCAGGTCGGGCCGTCCTACCGCAAGCCGGATCAGGCTGGAACCGATCATCCCCGAAGCGCCGACCAGCGCAATCCGCGTGACTTTAGACATTGCGCAAATCCTCGGGCGTTTCGCCGTAGATCGCCTGGTGCGCGGCAATGGCGTAGCGATCGGTCATCCCGGCGATGAAATCGGCGATGTGGCGGCTGCACGCGGGTTCCTCAAGCGGCGTTCGTGCAGCCCAGTTGGATTCCATCAGCTCCGGGTCCTGGGCGTATGCGGCATAGAGCTCAGCCGTCACCGCACGGGCCCGTCCAGCGGTCAGCAGCTGCTGGGGATGGTGATAAAGCGTATCGTACATGAACTGTTTGAGGCCGCGTTCCTGTTCGGCCATCGCGGTTGAAAAGCCCACGCTTGCCCGGCCCGCATTGCGGACATCGGCAACCGAGGCAGAGTCCTTCACCCGGACCGAAGTTTCGCCAATCACATCGTTGACCATTATCCCGATCTGCCCGCGGACCAGTTCGCGCAGGCGCCGATCCTGCGGCGCATCGGGAAACCTGCGCTCGATCGCGCGCCACTGGTCGGCGATGAAATCGATACTGAGCAGCTGATCGAGCTGCAGGAACCCGGCGCGCAGGCCATCGTCTATATCGTGGTTGTCATAGGCGATGTCGTCGGCGATCGCGGCGACCTGCGCCTCCAGACTGGGCCAGGTTTGGAGATCGAGCGGATAGCCGGCATCGAGTTCGGCCAGCGCCCACGGCACCATGCCAAGCGGCCCGTTATGCTTGGCAAGGCCTTCGAGCACTTCCCAGCTCAAATTAAGCCCGTCATGCTCGCAGTAAGGGCTTTCCAGCCGCATCAGCACCCGCAGGCAATGTGCGTTGTGATCGAACCCGCCCCACTTCTGCAGCGCATTGTCGAGCGCCTCTTCGCCGGCATGGCCGAACGGCGGGTGGCCGATATCGTGCGCGAGGCACAGCGCCTCGGTCAGGTCCTCGTCCAGGCCCAGAGCGCGGGCGATGACGCGGCCGATCTGCGCCACCTCGAGGCTGTGAGTCAGACGGACGCGGTAATGATCGCCGTCGGGCGCGACGAAGACCTGGGTCTTGTGGCGCAGACGGCGGAACGCGATCGAATGGACGATGCGGTCACGGTCGCGCTGCCAGGCGCTGCGCGGTCCGCGCGCCAGCGCCGCCTCAAGCGGAAATTCGCGCCCCCTGCTCCGCGCCGGATCGCTGGCGTAGCGCGCCGTCAAGCGCGCCTCATCCGCCCACGATCCAGTCGACCGCGGCTTCGGCGTGGATCCGGGTGCAGTCATAGATCGGCAGGACATTGGCCTGGGTGGTCACGATCATTTCCAGCTCGGTACAGCCCAGCACCACCGCCTCGGCGCCGTCCTGGCCCAGGTTGGTGATGATCGTCTTGAGTTCGCGTTCGGCCTGCCGGCTTGCCTTGCCGAGCAGCAGTTCGTCGTAGATGATCCGGTCGAGCGTATCGACGAAGGCCATCTCGGGCGGCAGCAGTTCGATATCGCGCGCGATTAGCTTCTGGCGGTAGAAGCTTTCGAGCATCACATTGCGGGTGCCGATCAGTCCGGCCTTCCTGACGCCGTCGCTGGCCATCTTGTCGGCGACGCATTCGGCGATGTGGATCACTGGCACTTTCACCGCCTCGGCCACCTCGTCATAGACCTTGTGCATTGAATTGGCGCCGATGATGATCGCGGTGGCCCCGGCCTTTTCGAGCCGTTTGGCGCTGTCTGCCAACACCCGGGCCGCCCGCTTCCATTCCTCGCCGGTGGACAGCCGCGACAGGTCGGTGAAATCGAGGCTTTCGATCAGCAGCGGCGCGCTGCTGCGCGGGCCGGCTTTCGCCTGAACCAGCTTGTTGATGCGCTCGTAATAACTTCGGGTCGACAGCCAGCTCATGCCGCCGATCAGGCCTAGTTTGCGCAACGGTAATACTCCTGGGTCAGCGAAAGGCCCTGTTCCCCGCGCACTTAGGGGAGGTGGCGGCGCGCGTCCAGACGTTGGGCCAATCAAACCGGCTTGGTTGGTACCCTGACCGTCGCGCGTTTGTCTGCCAGCCAGTTCACCAGGTCTGTCGCGCTCAATGTCGACACCTCCTGCTGCGGCATGTGCCCGGAATCGGGATAGACCAGCACCGTGCTGCCCGGGATCGCCTTCCCGAACCACTGCGCCGTGGCAGGCGCGATCAGGCTGTCGTGCGCGCCCCACATGATGAGGACCGGCATCTTGAGCGTGGCGAGCTGCTTCGGGTCGAAGGTAAACCACTCGCCCGAAAAGCGGGTCATGGTCGCCTGACGGTTACCGGGATAGCGCAGCAGTTCCCAGAACCGGTCAACCATCGCCGGGGTGACCACCGCCTGGTTCCACACCGATTGGTGCAAGCTCTTCTCGATCACGAAGCGCGGGGTGACGGTCAGCATCAGCTGGTTGACCACCGGCATCCGCGCGATCTTGAAGCCGATATTGCCCGGTTCCTTCGACAGCGGCGGCCCGCCGCCAGCGTCGAGCAGGACCAGCGCGGTGAGCTTGTCGCCGTGCGCCAGCGCGTAGTGCAGCGCATTGGCCCCGCCCATCGAATTGCCCGCGAGCACGAATTTGGTGACGCCAAGCTTGCCGGTCACCTGATCGATCGTGTCGACGAAGGCCTTGGGCGAATAGTCGCCATGCGACTCAGGCCCGGTCAGGCCGTGGCCGATCTGGTCGAAGCGGATCACGCGGTAGCTTTTGGAGAGCTGCGCGGCCCACGGGTCCCAGGTATGCAGATCGTCGTTCGAGCCGTGCAACAGCACAATCACCGGCGCATCGCGCGGCCCCTCGTCGCGGACATGGACCTTGAGGCCGCTGCCCAGATCAACGAATTGCGAGGGCGCGCTGCCATACTTGGCGCGCATCGCGGCGGGATCGGTATCGGGGGTGCGGAGCAGCAGGTAAGCCCCGGCCAGTACTACCAGCAGTGCGAAAACGACCCGTCCAAGCCACTTCATTTCTTCATCTCCCCAATCCAGCGCTGCACCGCGGCGAGGCCCACGGGATCGAGCGCCGAGCGTCCCAATTCAGGCATCGCCACCCCGCCTTCGAGGCTGGCCATGCGGTAGTAGAGGATCGAATGCGCGGGATCGCCCGGCACAACGTCAAAATCAAGATTGCCCGAGCCGCGACCAGCGGCAACCGGACGCTTGCCCACACCAAGCTTGATCGGATCGCTTTCCAGCCAGCCAAGGTACAACCCGGAGTTCGACGCCGAGCCATTGGCATTGTGGCAATGTGCGCAGTTCGCCTCGAGGTAACCTCGCGCGGCAAGCGCGGCGTCGGCGTGGTCGCGCTCTTCCCACAACGGGATGCGTTTCATCACTGCCGGAACGCTGTCGAGCTTGCCCGCCTTCTGCAGCGCCGCCAACCATGCCGGGGCGAGGTTGTAGGCCTTGGGCCCGATCGGGATGACTTGCCCGGCGGCTCCGTGACATTCCTTGCACTGGTTTTTGTTGGGCACCGCGTAGCTGATCGGCTTGCCCTCCGGCCCGGCCAGCGCAATCCGCTTGCCGCCCAGCGTCAGCCGCGCCTCCTTCTGGTCGGCATCCCAGACATAGGGCAGCGCCACCCAGCCTTGGGCGCGGTGCAGGAGCACGCGAGTCTCGATCAGCTTGCCGCCCAGCTTGAAAGTCTTGATGAGTGCTGAGCCGACCGGGAGATCGAGCAGGCCGTCTCCGTTAGCCTTGGCTTGCTGACCCTCCGGGATGTAAACGAACCGAAGTTTCTCCGCGCTGTCCGACCATAGTGGGGTATTCAGGCGGTAAGGCGTGACCGACATCGCTACAGTCTGGTGCGCCGGACTGGTGAAGAAACCAAACTCTGACAGGCTTTGCGGATAGGCTGCGCCGGTAATCGCTTCGTCATTCACCATGCTTGGCGGCAGCGGCGGAGCGGCGGAGACGGCTACCGTCCCACCCAAGATCGCCAATGCCGCAGCCAGCAACCTCACCGGCTGATTCGCGCTTCCAGTTCGTACGGCGCCCTGGCAGGTGGAAATTCCGGCTTGCCGTTAGTCTCGACTGCATTCTGCGGCGGCATCAGTATTTGCCGGTCTGGTTTGCTTTGCTCAACCCCGGCCCCCTGCCGGGGGAGATGCAGGTTCAACATGAAACGGTTGCTTTCTCCAATTGCTTTTGGCGCATCCCCCAATCCGTCCCAGAGAACGGGTGGCAAAGAACCACCAAACATTTCCTTCAATTTGCTCCCTCCGGGAAACTGAGGGTCAAAGCCACCATTTATATAACTGTTGCCCATCAGCGATACCCGGCGAGGTAGCGGATTGTAGGACTTGTCAGCGTACTCGCTGGGATAGGAGACGATCATGATCTGCGCAGTGGGATTGCCGTCCAGCCTGTTGCCGTTCACCTCCACGAAGTCGTTCGCCATCACCATGATTCCGGTACCGCGCGGTACGGAGGCAACGATGTTGCCTTTGGGCGCGAAATTTGGCGTATCGTTACCGATGACCAGGTTGTTAAAAATCATTGTATTACCGCCGCCCATGACCGGCAGGTTGGGGAGGTCGAACACCAAAATCCCGCCGGTGTTGCGCGTCACGAGGTTGCCAGCAACAAGCGCATCGCGGCTGTTCTCGATCTCGATCCCGGCGACTGACTGTTCGACGTAGTTGTAACGCACGGTGATCGCCTTCGACTGGCCGACATAGATCCCCGCATCGGAGGCGCCCGAGACCTTGCAGCCATCGATCAGCACCCCGGTGCTCTGGACCGGGTAAATCCCGTAGGCGCCGTTGGTTTCCTTGGGCCCACCGGTCCAGGTCACCCGGACGCGGTAATAGACCACGTTGTCGGCGCCCTTGCTTTTGATCCCGTCACCGCGCGTGTTCTCCACCGCGAAATCGCGCAGGGTGACATCGTCCGAGGTCACCAGCAGCCCCTCGCCGGCGCCCTGCTGGCCCGAGAAATCGAGCACCGTCGCGTCCATCCCGGCACCGCGCACGGTGACATTATTGGCATCGAGCGAAAGCCCGTCGGTCAGCACGAACCGCCCTGCCGCGAGTTGCACTACGTCACCCGGTTGCGCAGTGATCAGAGCCTCCTGCAGGCGGCTCTGCGCGCCGTCCCCAGCGGCGACCGCAATGGTCTTGGCGTGAGCGGGAGCGGTCAGGGCAAGCGCCGAGACCGCAGCGATTATGGCTGTGAGCATCCTCATGGCCGGCATGTTTGAACTGACAGTCTTGTAAGTCAACATCGTCGTCCCGGCCTCGACCCGGGACCGCTGGTTTTTGAATGCCAAGTCGCGTCAATCCAGCCAGCGGTCCCGGATCAAGTCCGGGACGACGTCATTTCTTCTCGGGGGCAAAGCCGCTCGCACATAACGCCGCCGAACTCGCGGTAACCTCAACCGTCCGGGCATCGCCGTATTTGCGCACCGCGACGACGTACTCGCCCAACGTCTGCCTCGGACTTTTCATCTTGCGCAGGTTGTTGAGCTGGACGAGTGAAAGCCGGTCGGTCATCCGGCTGGCCATGCAGGCCGAATTGGCTTCGGACAGGCCTGCGTCCCTCATCGCGCTTTTGACCTGCCCGTAAGCGAGCTTCGACGGCGCGCAGGCCGCCATGCCGAGCACCACCAGAACCACAAATCGCTTCAAATCAGCCTCCGCCAACAACCAACTTCGTGCCGCCCATTCCGGCACCCCGATGAACCGCCGGTTTAGGACACCGCGGCCATCTGGTAGAGAAAATCGGCAAAGCCCAGCGTCGCCTGATCGAGCCCGGCGATCTTGGGATTGCTCGATTCGATCACGAAGAACTCGTTGGGCGCATGCGCCCCGGTGCCGTAGCCGAGCCCGAATCCGCAGGCCGGGATCGAGACCGGCGGGGCGGTGAAGGTCGCGCCCGGCCAGGACCCCGCCGCGCGCGGGCTCAGGCTGACCCGGGCGCCGCCGCGCTGGTAAGTGGCGATCGCGGCGCGGACCAGGCGGCTGTCCTCGGCCACCTCGGTCGGATCGTAGCCCCCGGTGACGTTGGCTTCGACATCGCTGAAACCATGCTTGTCGAGGTGCGCGCGCAGCTTGGTCTCGGCTTCCTTGCGGGTCATGTTGGGGACCAGCCGGCAATCGACCTTGGCCACCCCGCGCCCGGGCAACACGGTCTTCCCGCCCGGCCCGGTGTAGCCCGCGACCAGCCCTTCGATGTTGACCGTCGGCTGCGAGACCAGCCGCTCCAGCGCCTTGTCGAACGGCAGGTCGTCGATCCAGTGCTTCACCCCCAGCGCCTTCATCATTTCCGCCTCGCTCGAATTCTTCGCGCCATCGGCGATCAGCGCCTTCTCGCGCGCGGTGAGCGGACGGACGTTGTCGTACCAGCCCTCGATCGCGACGGTGTTGGCATCGGCGCTGACCAGGCTCTGCAGCGCCTGGACCAGCCGCCACACCGGTGCGTCGAGCATCGCCTTGAGGCTAGAATGGACATCCTTGGCCGGGCCGCGTCCCCATTTTGTCCCGCTCGCCACCAGCTCAAGCTCGATGATCCCCTTCGAGCCGAGCGTGAAATCGACCCCGCCGGTTTCGTTCTGGTCGGCGCTGGGGATGACGATCCCCTCGCACTTGCGGATCGCCTCCATCACGCGCGGCGTGGTGACCAGTTCCTTGAAATGCGGCGAGCCGATCTCTTCCTCGCCCTCGGCCACCAAGACCAGGTTCACCGGCAGCTTGATCCCGGCGGCCTTGAACGCGTGCAGCGCTGCGAGCATCGCGGTTTCAGGGCCCTTCTGGTTGACCGAACCGCGCCCGACCATGACCTTGCCGAAGCCGGGCTTGTCGATGATCTCCCCGGCCAGCGGCGGGTTGGCCCACTCAGCGTCGACGTACTGCTTCACGTCGTACATGAAGTAGAGCCCGACAGTGCGTTTTGCGCCCGCGTCGAGCGTGGCGAAGACCCCGGACTTGCCGCTGGTCGGCACCACCTCGGCATGCTGGAACCCGGCATCGAGCGCCAGCTTGGCCATATAGTCCGGACCTTGCGGGTAATTGCGGTTTTCCGCCGCGATCGAGGGCAGCGCGATCCACTCGCGCAGGCGCTGGACGGCGGCGTCGTGCCCGGCAGCAACCGCCTTGGCGAGCTTGGCTGCGTCGCTCTTGGCCGCAAGCGCGATGCCCGGCGCGGCGAGCAGGCCTGCACTCACGAGACCTCCGCCCAGAACCTGGCGGCGGCTTGGATTGGCGATCGATGTATCTGTCATGTCCCGGTCTCCCCTAGCGACTCAGCGGCCCGCTGGAGGGGAGTTGAGCGGTATGGCGGAGGAGAGTCCAGTCACCAACCAAGCCCGCTCATGCTGAGCCTGTCGAAGCACTGTCCTTCTGGCGTTTGCGCACCGCGGCACGGAGAACAGGACAGCCCTTCGACAAGCTCAGGGTAGACGGGAAATGGGCTAAGGTGGCCGCAGCGCCGAGAACTAGTGCGCCAAGGCCTTGTTGATATCCTCGACCATCTTCTTCGCATCGGCGAGCAGCATCATCGTCTGGTCCATGTAGAACACGTCGTTATCGACCCCGGCATAGCCGACCCCGCCCATCGAGCGCTTGATGAACATGATGGTCTTGGCCTTTTCGACATCGAACACCGGCATGCCGTAAATCGGCGATGATTTGTCGGTCTTGGCTGCCGGGTTGACCACATCGTTGGCGCCGATGATGAAGGCAACGTCGGTCTGCGCGAATTCGCCGTTGATGTCTTCGAGCTCGAACACTTCATCATAAGGCACATTAGCTTCGGCCAGCAACACGTTCATATGCCCGGGCATGCGCCCCGCGACCGGGTGGATCGCGTATTTGACCCGCACGCCCCTGGCCTTGAGCTGGTCGCCCATTTCGCGCAGCACGTGCTGGGCCTGCGCGACGGCCATGCCGTAGCCGGGGATGATGATTACCTGCTCGGCCTCACCCAGCAAGAAGGCGGCGTCTTCGGCGCTGCCGCGCTTCCACGGGCGCTGCTCCTTGGCCTCACCGCCAGCATCGGCGACCACGCCGAACCCGCCCGCAATCACCGAGATGAAGCTGCGGTTCATCGCCTTGCACATGATGTAGCTGAGGATCGCGCCCGACGAGCCGACCAGCGCCCCGGTGATGATCATCGCGGTGTTGTGCAGCGTGAAGCCCATCGCCGCCGCCGCCCAGCCCGAATACGAGTTGAGCATCGAGACCACCACCGGCATGTCCGCCCCGCCGATCGGGATGATCAGCAGGAAGCCAATCACGAACGAGAGCGCGGTGACCACGGCGATCACCCACAGGCTTTGGTCCATCGTGAAGTAGCCGGTCAGTCCAATGATCGCGGCGAGCGTGCCAAGGTTGATCACGTGCCGCCCGGGCAGCATGATCGGCGCGCCGCTCATCTTGCCCGCGAGTTTGAGGAAAGCGATGACCGAGCCAGAGAAAGTGATCGCACCAATGGCGATGCCGAGGCCCATTTCGATGCGGGATTGCGGGTCGATGGTGCAAGCGAAAGCAACTGCCCCATCAAACCCGACCTGCCTGCATGCATTGGCAATGCCAAAAGCTTCGGGGTTGAGATATGCTGCCCACCCCACCAGAACTGCCGCAAGACCGACAAGGCTATGAAATGCGGCGACCAACTGCGGCATATCGGTCATCTTGATCCGACGGGCGGTAATCCAGCCAACACTTCCACCTAGCGCGATAGCCGCCAAGACAAGGCCCAAGCCTTCAATTTCACGCTGACGGAACGTTGCGGTGTAACCGTGACTGACGATGGCACCGCCGATCAAAACAGGCATCGACAAAACAAGCGTCGTCACCACAGCAATCGCCATGCCGATCATGCCAAAGCGGTTGCCGCGCTGCGAGGTGCTCGGGCTCGACAACCCGCGCAGCGCGAGGATGAACAGCACCCCCGAAACGAGATAGGCGAGCAAGGCCCAGGCGGGGGTCGCGGCGTGCTCCATTATTGGCCCTCCACCTTGGGAGCAGGCCGGTCCTTCTTCTTGTACATCGCCAGCATCCGCGCGGTCACCGCGAACCCGCCGAAGATGTTGACGCTGGCCAGCACCACCGCCAGCAGCCCCAACCACTTCGAGGAGGCGCTACCCGCCGCCGCAGAGGCAATCAGCGCGCCGACGATGATCACCGACGAGATCGCATTGGTCACCGCCATCAACGGCGTATGCAGCGCCGGGGTCACCGACCAGACGACGTAATAGCCCACGAAACAGGCCATGACGAAGATCGAGAGGATCGAGATGAAGTCCATTATGCGGCGACTCCTGAAGAGTCTCCCCCCTTGGGGGAGGTGGCAGCGCGAAG